>NZ_JBIMPP010000091.1:0-27922 GCF_043906805.1 Actinomadura sp. SCN-SB
TTTGTCGTGGCCGGTCCCGGGTGGGCGGTCGTTCTGGACGGGGCGACGCCGCGTCCAGGGGTGGACAGTGGGTGCGTACACGGCCCGGGTTGGCTGGTACGCAGGCTCGGGGGCGAACTGGCGGGGCGCCTGGCTCTCCAAGGGCGAGAGCCGCTCGCGGACGTTCTCGCCGCGTCCATCAAGGCCACATCGGAAGCGCACGCACGGACGTGCGCCCTTGATAATCCAGACAGCCCCTCGACGACGGTGACCATGCTGCGGTGGGGCGATGGCGTCGTGCAATGGCTCGCTCTGGCCGACTCGCCGCTGCTCTTGGACGTGGGCGCCGAGGTGCGGGTGATCCAGGACGACCGCGTCAACAAGCTCCCCTCCTATACGACCGAGGCGGTACGAGCGGCCCGTAATAGCCGTGGGGGCTTCTGGGTGGCGAGCACACGCCCTGAGGCGGCGTATCAGGCGCTGACGGGGGAGGCCCAGGGGGTGAGGCGCGCTGCCCTGCTCAGTGATGGGGCGGCACGCCTTGTCGAGCGGTTCGGCCTCATGACGTGGGACGAACTCCTGGACTTGGTGGACGACGAAGGGCCGCGCGAGCTGATCCGGCGTACGCGCAGGGCCGAGCGCGAGCAGCAGGTGGAAGGGGCACGGGGCAAGCGGTTCGACGACGCCACGGCCCTGCTCGTCCGATTCGGCGAAGCCCGGGGCCACGACAAATTTCGAACTTGATTCTAGAATCCGCTCCATGGACTCTCAGGAATTCGCCGACGTGCTGGCGGCCGTGCGCGCCTTCGTCCGTGAGCAGGTGGTCCCGCGCGAGGACGAGATCGAGGAAACCGACGCCATCCCCCAGGACGTGCGGCAGAAGTCCATGGAGATGGGCCTGTTCGGATACGCGCTACCCGAGGAGTACGGGGGCCTCGGCCTCTCCCTCAGCGAGGAGGTGAGGCTTGTGTTCGAGCTCGGCTACACCACCCCCGCGTACCGGTCCATGTTCGGCACCAGCAACGGCATCGCCGGTCAGGTGCTGGTGAACGCGGGCGACGCCGAGCAGCGGGCGCGGTGGCTGCCCCGGCTGGCGTCCGGCGAGATCATCGCCTCGTTCGCGCTGACCGAGGCGGAGGCCGGGTCCGACCCCAGCGCCCTCACCACCACGGCCGTGCGGGACGGCGGCGAGTACGTCATCGACGGTGCCAAGCGGTTCATCACCAACGCTCCCGAGGCCGACGTCTTCATGGTCTTCGCGCGGACCGGCGGTCCCGGCGGACGCGGCATCTCCACTTTCCTCGTCCCCAAGGACACGCCCGGAGTGAAGGTCGGCCCGCCTGACGCCAAGATGGGACAGCGCGGCGCGCACACGGCCGAGGTGTTCTTCGACGGCGCACGGGTGCCCGCGTCCGCGATGGTGGGCGGGGAAGGCGAGGGCTTCAGGATCGCCATGCTCTCCCTGGCCAAGGGCCGGGTCAGCATCGCGGCCGTCTGCGTCGGCCTCGCCCAGCGGATCCTGGACGAGACGGTCGCCTACGCCAAGGAACGGTCGCAGGGCGGCAGCAAGATCGGCGAATACCAGCTCATCCAGGGCCTCATCGCCGACTCCCAGACCGAGTTGTACGCGGGACGCGCGATGGTGCTGGAGGCCGCCCGCGCCTACGACGCCGGCGAGGACACCCGGGTCGCCCCGTCCTGCGCCAAGTACTTCTGCTCGGAGATGGTGGGACGGGTCGCCGATCGCGCCGTCCAGGTCTATGGCGGGATGGGCTACATGCACGGCGTGGCGGTCGAGCGCTTCTATCGCGATGCCAGGCTCTTCCGGCTCTACGAAGGGACCAGCCAGATCCAGCAGGTGATCATCGCCCGCCAGCTGCTGCGCTGAGCCCGTCGGCGGCACGCTGACCTGCGCGGCAGGGCGCGTGGCGGCCGCGTCGCGAAACCCCGTCCGGGCACGGCTAATCGATTTCGCAACTCGTCCTCCGGCCGTGTATGGTTTCACTGCGCCAACGACGCAGGCCCCTTTAGCTCAGTCGGCAGAGCGTCTCCATGGTAAGGAGAAGGTCTACGGTTCGATTCCGTAAAGGGGCTCGGCAGCGCGGAGGCCGTTCCGGACATCGTCGGGGCGGCCTTCGGATCCGCACCGCTCGGGCGCCGGGCGTCGGGCACGACCCGCCCAGGTCCCGGGCCTCGCGTTTCCAGGCTCCGGTGAAGTTCCGGTATCCTTGTAATCCGGTCGACACCGACCATCACGGCGGGGTAGCTCAGTCAGGCAGAGCAAGCGGCTCATAATCGCTGTGTCGCCGGTTCAAGTCCGGCCCTCGCTACTATCGAGCCCACTCGCCCCCCTTCTGGGGGCGAGGCGGGCTGGGTAGGAACACCCGGCCTCCCTCCACGGAGGCCGCGTGCATCGTCCAATGTCCCTAGCAAGAAAGGCACTCCATCGTGGCTGCCACCGACGTCCGGCCGAAGATCACGCTGGCCTGCCAGGAGTGCAAGCACCGGAACTACATCACGCGGAAGAACCGGCGCAACGACCCGGACCGCCTTGAGATCAAGAAGTACTGCCCCAACTGCCGGTGCCACCGTCCCCACCGTGAGACCCGCTAGCACGGGCCCCGCTCCTCGCTCGGGCGCCTGGCCAAGGCGCTCCTCGCCTGTGGCTCGGCCGCGGCGGCTTTCGCCGTAACGCTCCAGAACAGCCTCGACGGCTCGCTGCGTCCACGCATGCCTTCGGCGGCTTTGGCGTGAAGGGTGTCATCGCCCCTTCCTGGGCCGATCCGCCTCTATAGCCGCGTTCTGATCGGCCTGCGGGCGCGGGTCTCCTCCTATCTCCCGGTGGTCCGGCGGGCCAGGGTGAATGTCGTTCTGTTACCGTCCGTCCGAGACGACGCGAGCCCGGTACGGCCCCTCGCCGTGGGACGGGCTCGGCCCCCGTTGGACCGTGGAGGGACGGACCGCATGCCACTCAACCGTGATTTCATCGGGCGGAGCTTCCCGCCCGGCCCACCGTACGAGGTGAGCCGGGTGAAGATACGGGAGTTCGCGGAGGCGATCGGCGACCCCAACCCGATCTACCGGGACGCCGAGGCGGCCAAGGCCGCCGGTCATCCCGACGTCATCGCGCCGCCGACCTTCCCCATCGTGGTGTCCCTGGGCAACCCGGCGCTGGCCGACCCCGACCTGGGCCTGAACTACTCGATGGTGGTGCACGGCGAGCAGCGGTTCGAGTACACCCGCCCGGTGCGCGCCGGGGACGTGCTGATCACCACCTCGACGATCACCGAGATCAAGACGATCGGCAACAACGAGAAGATGGTCGTGGAGACCGAGATCACGACGGTCGAGGGCGAGCCGGTCTGCAAGACCTACAACACCATCGTGGAACGGGGGGCCTGATGACGGCGAAGGTGTCGTACGCCGAGGTCGAGGTGGGTACGGAGCTTCCGGCGCGGTCGTTCGCGGTCGACCGGGCCAACCTGGTGATGTACGCGGGGGCGTCCGGCGACTTCAACCCGATCCACTGGCGGGAGAGCTTCGCGAAGGCGGTGGGCCTGCCGGACGTGATCGCGCACGGGATGTACACCATGGCCCAGGGCGGCAAGTTCGTGACGGACTGGGTGGGAGACCCGGGTGCCGTGGTGGACTACGGGGTACGGTTCTCCGCGCCGGTCGTGGTGCCGGACGAGGGCGGCGCGACCCTGGAGATCAGCGGCCGGGTGGAGGAGAAGCTGGACGACAACAAGGTCGTCGTGGCGCTGACCGCCCGGTCCGGTGAGCAGAAGGTCCTCACGCGCGCCAGGGCGGTCGTCAGGCTGGCGTGAGGACCCGCCGGGACGATACGTAGGCCCTGATCGCGTGGGCCAGGGACGGGCCCGTCCCGGTCCACGCGATCGCGCGTGCGGGGAGGGGAAGACCAGGTGGCGGTGTTCGCTGAAGAGGTGAACCTGGCCGGGTACACCACGCTGCGGCTGGGCGGCCCGGCGCGCCGGTTCGTGGAGGCGACGACCGAGGCCGAGCTGGTCGCGGCGGTGCGCCGGGCGGACGACGAGGGCGAGCCGGTGCTGGTGCTCGGCGGCGGCAGCAACCTGGTGGTCTCCGACGACGGCTTTCCCGGCACGGTCGTCCGGGTCGGCACGCGCGGCGTGGACCGGTCCCCGGCCGACGGAGGGGGCGTGCGCGTACGGGTCCAGGCCGGTGAGGAGTGGGAGCCGTTCGTCGCCCGATGCGTGGAGGACGGCCTGACCGGGGTGGAGTGCCTGTCGGGCATCCCGGGCCGGGTCGGGGCCACGCCGATCCAGAACGTGGGCGCGTACGGCCAGGACGTCAGCGAGACGATCATCCGGGTGAGGGCGTACGACCGGCGGGCCCGCAAGATCGTCGAGTTCGGCCGCGAGGAGTGCGGGTTCACCTACCGCCACAGCGCGTTCAAGGGCCACGACCGGTACGTGATCCTTGAGGTGACCTACGAGCTGCGGGAGTCCGAGGCGTCCCAGCCCATCGCGTACGCGGAGCTGGCCCGCAAGCTGGACGTCGAGCCGGGCGCGACGGTGCCGCTGAAGGAGGCGCGGGAGGCGGTCCTGGAGCTGCGGCGGGGCAAGGGGATGGTGCTCGACCCGGCCGATCCCGACACCCGCAGCGCCGGCTCGTTCTTCACCAACCCGATCCTGGACGCGGAGCGGCTCGCGGAGCTGGAACGCCGAGTCGCCGAACGGCTCGGCCCGGACGTGCGGTTCCCCCGGTACGCCGAACGCCCCGGCCCGGACGGGGAGCCGCGCACCAAGACCTCCGCGGCCTGGCTGATCGACAAGGCGGGCTTCACCAAGGGGCACGCGCTCGGCCCGGTCAGGATCTCCGGCAAGCACACCCTCGCCCTCACCAACCCGGGCGACGGCAGCACCGCCGACCTGCTCGCGCTGGCGCGCCAGGTCCGCGACGGCGTACGGGACGCCTTCGGCGTGGAGCTGGTCAACGAGCCCGTCTTCGTCGGCGTCGAGCTCTAGGCCCGCTCCCAGTCGTCCACGCCCTTCAGCAGCCGGTCCCGGACCGCGTCGGGCGCGCACGAGCCCCGGATGGACTGGCGGGCCAGTTCGGCGAGTTCCGCGTCGGTGAAGGCGTGCTCGGCGCGGGCCAGTTCGTACTGCCGCACCAGCCGTGACCCGAACAGCAGAGGGTCGTCGGCGCCGAGCGCGATCCGCGCCCCTGCCTCGTACAGCGTGCGCAGCGGGACGTCCGCCGCGGTGGCCGCCACGCCCAGGCCCACATTGGACGCGGGGCACACCTCCAGCGTCACGCCGCGTTCCACGATGGTCTCCAGCAGCCGCGGGTCCTCGACGGCCCGCACCCCATGCCCCAGCCGGTCGGCCGACAGCGTCTCCAGGCATTCCCGGACGCTGGCGGGCCCGAGAAGCTCACCGCCGTGCGGGACGGCCACCAGCCCGCCGCGCCGGGCGATCCGGAACGCGCCCTCGAAGTCGTACGCGCGGCCACGCCGCTCGTCGTTGGACAGCCCGAACCCGACCACGCCGCTCCCCGCGTACCGCACCGCGAGCCGGGCCAGCGTCTTGGCGTCCAGCGGGTGCCGCGTCCTGTTGGCCGCGATCACGACGCCGATGCCGACGCCGGTGGCCTTCTCCGCCTCGCGTACCGCGTCCAGGACGAGCTCGACCGTCGGCGTGAGGCCGCCGAAGCGGGCCGCGTAGCCGCTGGGGTCCACCTGGATCTCCAGCCAGCCCGATCCCTCGGCCGCCTCGTCCTCGGCGGTCTCGTGGACGAGGCGCCGCAGGTCCTCGGGGGTGCGCAGGACCGACCTGGCGATGTCGTACAGGCGCTGGAACCGGAACCAGCCGCGCTCGTCGGTCGCCCGCAGCTTGGGCGGCCAGTCCTCGACCAGCGCGTCCGGGAGGTGGACGCCGTGCTCGGCGGCCAGCTCGACGAGCGTGGAGTGCCGCATGGAGCCGGTGAAGTGCAGGTGCAGGTGCGCCTTGGGCAGGACGGCCAGGTCGCGTCGCAGTGTCCGCTCGGAGAGGCCCTTCATGGTGTCGTGCCCGGCGAAGGGCGCGAGCGCGTGGTCATGACGTGGTGATGCGAGACGGGCCTCCATGACCCAATGCTGCCGGACGCCGCCGCAGATGGAATCCCCGGCTCACCAGGACCACCGGTCCTGACTATGCGCGATGGCACGTCGTGGCCATGCCGTCCCACGGGTAACACCCCTCCGGCGTCCTGGGGCCACGAGGGCCGGACCGAGAGCCGGGCCAAGGCTCCGAAAAAAATTCTGGGAGGCCGTGCAACCCCCTACGGGACCCGCGCGTATATGGGGGGCGCCAGAGTCCAGACGGGCAGAAGGGAACCCCCCAGATGATTTCGATCAAGGCCGCCGTGATCGCCGCCTCCGCCGTCGGCGCCGTCGCCGCCGGTGGTGTCACGTGGGCCTCCGTCGCGCAGACCGACGCCGCCCCCCGCGCCGCGCACGACCGGCTCCCGGCGGCGGTGAACGACGCCCGACAGGGCGCCCCGAAGGTCCTTCCCTCCTGCCTGCCCGCCTCGGAGCTCACCAAGAAGGGCTCGGAACTGGCCAAG
This sequence comes from Actinomadura sp. SCN-SB, assembly GCF_043906805.1. NCBI lineage: Bacteria > Bacillati > Actinomycetota > Actinomycetes > Streptosporangiales > Thermomonosporaceae > Actinomadura > Actinomadura sp. SCN-SB. The sequence continues at coordinate 6,565 of NZ_JBIMPP010000091.1, forward strand.
AAGGGCGAGGGCGAGGTGAAGGCCCCGGTGGCCAAGCCGCGCGTCCCGAACGCCGAGCTGCCCCCGTGCCCGGACGTCTCGGCGCTGCCCAAGCAGGGCGCGAGGGTGCCGTCCGCCCCCGGCGTGCCGCAGGCCCCCGAGGTTCCGCAGGTTCCGGGCGTGGGCGGGCTCGGCTGTGACAAGCTGGCCCCGGCCGTCGAGGTCGGCGGCCCGCTGGAGCGCACGGTCATGCTGTCCAAGGGCCTGAAGCACGTCTCCAGCAAGACCGGCGTGCGGAAGGTGGGCGCCGCGCAGGCGTGCACGGTGACCCAGAAGTGGGTCTCCAAGGCGGCCGGGACGGCGGGCTGGGTCACCGTCGAGCGCATCAAGACCCCGGCGCGGACGGCCGAGCAGGAGGTCAGGAAGGCCGTGGGCGTGCCCGCGGGCGCCGTCCGCACCACGACCGCCAACGGCGTCGTCATGCTCCAGGCCCCCGCCGGCCGGAGCGGCGTGCTGATGATCGACCCGGCGGGCTACGCGCTGTTCCTGAACGGGAGCCCGGTCGCCTCCACCAGCCTGCAGGACGTGGCCGCCCAGCTGGCCAAGGTCCGCGGGTAGCGGGCCCGGCCTCTCGCCTGCATCCGAAGACCGTTCGGACTCCGGCTCCCGGCCTCACGGCGGAGAACGGAGATCCGGACACGTGGCGGGGTGGCCCCTGCGCGGGGGGCCACCCGCCGACCGCGGTAGCCGACCAAGCTCACAGCCGGACGGAGCATAGTGGGGCGTCGAGACGACCAGTCGTTCGCCGATTTCGTTACGGCACGTGGCACCGCCTTGCTGCGGACCGCGTCGCTCCTGTGCGGCGCCCATCAGGACGCCGAGGACATCCTGCAGAGTGCGCTGGAGAAGGCGTACCGGCACTGGGGACGGCTGGACCCCGAATCCGATCCCGAACCCTACGTCCGCCGGATCCTGGTCAACCTGGTGATCAGCAGGTCCCGGCGGTGGAAGGTGCTCCGGGAGATCAACATGGCCAGACCGCCGGAGAGGCCGGCGTCCACGTCGGCGACCCACACGGTGGAGCTGCGCGGCACCCTCATGGAGGAGCTGCGCAAGCTGGGTCCGCGGCAGCGGGCGGTGCTGGTCCTGCGTTTCTGGGAGGACCTCTCGGAGGCGGAGACCGCGCGGGTGCTCGGCTGCTCGGTCGGCACCGTCAAGAGCCAGGCGTCCCGGGGGCTGGCCAGGCTCCGGGAACGTCTCGACAGCAATCTGGCACCACTGGGGAGATGAGCGATGGACCTGGAGAGTGAACTGCGGAAGGCCATGGAAGAGCAGGTGGCCGAGGCTGCGGCTCCGCCCACGCTCGTCGGCGATGTGCGCCGCCGGTACCGCCGCCGCCAGAGGCGCATCAGGGTGGGCGTCGGCGTGGCGGCCGCGGCCGTGGCGGTCGCCGTGGTGGCGCCCGGCTACCAGTCCTTTCGCGCGGGCACGGTCGGCGCGGACGGCGACCACGACGGCAAGGGAGGGTCCCCGGCGCCGGGCACCCCGGGGCGGGCGACCCCGCCGGGCCTCCCCGAGGCGCCGGTCGCGCCCGGAGAGCCGGCGCCCGGGACGGCCCCCAGCCGCGGCCCGGAAACGGGTGGTGAACCCGGCCGGCCCGGCTCCAAGCCGTCCGGTGCGGCGGGCGTGGTCAGGCTCCCCAAGTGGGTGACGTTCCTGCCGTCCGGGCTCGTCCCCGAGGCTCCCTGCGGCACGTCCAGTGAGGGCAGGGCCACGGTGACCACCTGCGAGTGGCGGGGATCGGACGGCTCCTCCGTGGAGATCAGGCTGGTGCGCGGCCCCGACGTGGGCTCCCCCGAGGACCTGATCAGGTCCCCGGGAGTGCCCAAGCCGGCCAAGGTGCGGGGCGTCCATGCCCTGACGATCGAGCATCCCGGCGAGGGCGTCCAGGTCGCGTGGCTGGACCGTCCCGGCGTCGGCGTCACCGTCACCGCGGACGGCCCCGCGCGAGCGCAGCTCATGCGCATCGCCGAAGGCGTCCGCCCCTGAGGGGTCAGCTCAGGAGCTTGGTGATCCTGGAGACGCCTTCGACCAGGTCGTCGTCGCCCAGCGCGTACGAGAGGCGGAAGTAGCCGGGGGTGCCGAACGCCTCGCCGGGGACCACCGCGACCTCGGCCTCCTCCAGGATGAGCGAGGCCAGCTCCACCGACGTCTGCGGGCGCCTGCCGTGGATCTCCGTGCCGAGCAGCGCCTTGACCGACGGGTAGGCGTAGAACGCGCCCTCCGGCTCGGGGCAGACGACGCCGGGGATCTCGTTCAGCATCCGGACGATCGTCTGGCGGCGCCGGTCGAAGGCGGCGCGCATCTCGGCGACGGCCGACAGATCGCCGGTGACCGCGGCGAGCGCGGCGGCCTGCGACACGTTGGCCACGTTGGACGTGGCGTGCGACTGGAGGTTGGCCGCCGCCTTGATCACGTCCTGCGGGCCGATCATCCAGCCGACCCGCCAGCCGGTCATCGCGTAGGTCTTGGCCACCCCGTTCACGATCACGGTACGGTCGGCCAGCTCGGGCACCACGGCGGGCATCGAGTGGAACTCGGCGTCGCCGTACACCAGGTGCTCGTAGATCTCGTCGGTGAGCACCCACAGCCCGTGCCCGGCGGCCCAGCGGCCGATCTCCTCGACCTGCTCGCGGGTGTAAACGGCGCCGGTCGGGTTGGACGGGGACACGAACAGCAGCACCTTGGTGCGCTCGGTACGGGCCGCCTCAAGCTGCTCCACGGTCACCCGGTAGCCGGTGGTCTCGTCGGCGACGACGGTCACCGGCACGCCCCCGGCCAGCTTGATCGACTCGGGGTAGGTCGTCCAGTACGGGGTGGGCACCAGCACCTCGTCGCCCGGGTCCAGCAGGGCGGCGAACGACTGGTAGACCGCCTGCTTGCCGCCGTTGGTGATCAGGACCTGGGACGCCTCCACCGCGTAGCCGGAGTCGCGCGCCGTCTTCTCGGCGACGGCCGAGCGCAGCTCGGGAAGCCCGCCGGCCGGGGTGTACTTGTGGAAACGCGGCTCCCGGCACGCCTCGACCGCGGCCTCCACGATGTAGCCGGGCGTGGGGAAGTCGGGCTCGCCCGCGCCGAAGCCGATCACCGGGCGGCCCGCGGCCTTCAGCGCCTTGGCCTTGGCGTCGACGGCCAGCGTGGCGGATTCGGAGATCGCGGCGATGCGCGCGGAGACGCGAGGTCGGTCAGTGCTCATGCCCCTATCGTTACAGACGCCGAGTGATGACTTCAGCGCTATAGGGGCCGTCTGGTTCGACGCGGGACCCGTCCGCGACGTAGACTCACCGTCCTAGTGGCGCGGATCCGTCATGCGGGCATGTCCGCGAAGCGCCGTTCAGGTGCTCCGCGGAGGGCCGTAAGCTGGTCGTGTCGCGATGAAGGGCAGTGGCTCAATTGGTAGAGCTCCGGTCTCCAAAACCGGCGGTTGGGGGTTCGAGTCCCTCCTGCCCTGCGAGGTGCGGTGCGCACCCCGTACCGGTCCGCACGCGTCGGTGTGGAGATTCACGCGCCGTCACGACCGGCGCCGGGGCGGGACCGCGCGACGACCGTCCGCGCGACCGGCACAGGGCGGTTGACCACGACCGATGAGGTGAACGGCGGCACAATGGCGACTGAGACGCGCGGCGAGGCCGCGGCCAAGGACGAAGGCAAGGGGAGGCCAGCGCGCAAGCGCACCACTCCGGTCCTCTTCGTGCGCCAGGTGATCGCGGAGCTGCGCAAGGTCATCTGGCCCACCCGCCGTGAGCTCATCACCTACACCACGGTCTCGCTGGTGTTCGTGTTGATCATGGTGGCGATCGTCTCGGGGCTGGACTGGCTCCTGCAGCGGGGCGTGTTCTGGGCCTTCGGCTGAGCCTCCGCTCCGAAGCGACCGGCCACCCCGGCCCGGCCACCGAGAGCGACCATAGCGACCATCCCGCCAGGCGGCCCGCCACCTGGCGGGTTACAGACTTTCACAGATCCGTTCGAGAGAAAGAGTCACCGTGTCCGAGTCCTCACAGCCCAACGACGAGGCCGTCGACGAGGCCCGGTCCGCTGCGGCTGGTGCGGAGGGGTCCCTGGGCGAGCCCGGCGGTCCTCTGAGCGAGGCCGGTGCGGAGTTCGTGCCCGGCGCCGAGGGGGCCGGGCCGGGTGACACCGGCCCCAGCGACGACGTCGAGGCCGAACTCGCGGACGAGGCCGGTGAGGTCACCGAGGAACCCACCGAGCCCGCGCCCGACGCGTACGCGGAGTTCAAGATGCAGCTCCGCATGCAGCCGGGCGACTGGTACGTCGTGCACTCCTACGCGGGGTACGAGAACCGGGTCAAGACCAACATCGAGACCCGCACGCAGACCCTCAACATGGAGGACTACATCTTCCAGATCGAGGTCCCGCAGCACGAGGTGACCGAGATCAAGGGCGGCAAGCGGCAGAAGGTCAACGAGAAGGTGCTGCCCGGCTACATCCTGGTGCGGATGGAGCTGACCGACGAGTCGTGGGCCGCGGTCCGCAACACGCCCGGCGTCACCGGTTTCGTCGGCCTGCTCAACAAGCCGTCCCCGCTGAGCCTGGACGAGGTCGCCAACCTGCTGGCCCCCGAGCCGGAGGAGCAGGTCAAGACCAAGGAGCAGGCCAAGGCCGCCGCCCCCGCCGTCGACTTCGAGGTCGGCGAGTCGGTCACCGTCATGGACGGCCCGTTCGCGACCCTCCCGGCCACCGTCAACGAGATCAACGCCGAGCAGCAGAAGCTGAAGGTGCTGGTGTCGATCTTCGGGCGGGAGACTCCGGTGGAGCTGGGCTTCAACCAGGTCTCGAAGATCTGACCGGGCCCGCTCGCCGAACGCGTAGCCTGGAGCGACCCCTCCTCGCGCCCGCGGGGAGGGGAATGTCAAGCGGCTCCCACACGGTGGATTCGTCCCAGCCGCCGTGTTGCCCGGAAACCCGGGAGTCGGAGCCATCGGAAAATGGGACACAGAAGGGGGAGGGCTCATGCCTCCCAGGAGGAAAGTCGCCGCCGTCGTCAAGGTCCAGCTGCAGGCGGGCCAGGCCACGCCGGCGCCGCCGGTCGGTACCGCGCTGGGTCCGCACGGCGTCAACATCATGGACTTCTGCAAGCAGTACAACGCGGCGACCGAGGCGCAGCGCGGCAACGTGGTCCCCGTCGAGATCACCATCTACGAGGACCGCTCGTTCAGCTTCATCACCAAGACCCCGCCGGCCGCGCAGCTGATCCTCAAGGCCGCCGGGGTCGAGAAGGGCAGCGGCGAGCCGCACAAGACCAAGGTCGGCTCGGTGACCCGCGACCAGATCCGCGAGATCGCCACCACCAAGATGCCCGACCTCAACGCCAAGGACCTGGACGCCGCCGAGAAGATCGTGGCGGGGACGGCCCGGTCCATGGGCATCGAGGTCAAGTAAGCGTCAGGCGAGAACCGACGGTGGGAGGGCCGGGCGCGGCCCGTACCACGAGTTCCAGGGAAGGAACGACATGAAGCGCAGCAAGGGCTACCGCAACGCGGCCGAGCGGATCGACCGCGAGCGGCTGTACAGCCCGGCCGAGGCGATGAGGCTGGCCAAGCAGACCTCGGTCACCAAGTTCGACGCGACCGTGGAGGTCGCCCTGCGGCTGGGCGTCGACCCGCGCAAGGCCGACCAGATGGTCCGCGGCACCGTCAACCTGCCCAACGGCACCGGCAAGACCGCCAGGGTGCTGGTCTTCGCGGGCGGCGCCAAGGCGGACGAGGCCCGGGAGGCGGGCGCCGACCTGGTCGGCTCCGATGACATGATCGAGCGGATCCAGGGCGGCTTCCTGGACTTCGACGCGGTCGTGGCGACCCCGGACCAGATGGGCAAGGTCGGCCGGCTCGGCCGGGTGCTGGGCCCGCGCGGCCTGATGCCCAACCCCAAGACCGGCACCGTGACCATGGACGTGGCCAAGGCCGTCACCGACATCAAGGGCGGGAAGATCGAGTTCCGGGTGGACCGGCACGCGAACCTCCACTTCATCGTGGGCAAGGCGTCGTTCAGCGAGCGCCAGCTCGTGGAGAACTACGCCGCCGCGATCGAGGAGATCCAGCGGCTGAAGCCGTCCGCGGCCAAGGGCAGGTACGTGAAGAAGGCCGTGGTGACGACGTCGATGGGGCCGAGCATCCCGGTCGACCCCAACGCGGTCCGCAACCTCACCGCCGAGCTCGACGAGGCGACCGCCTGAGACGGCCGTCCGTCCGAACGGCGTTCCCGGCGTCCGGAAGGGGCGTCCCGCGACCCGCGGGGCGCCCCTTCCGCATGCCAAGCGATAGCGCCGCATGCCAAGCGATAGCGCCGCATGCCAAGCGATAGCGCCGCGTGCCAAGCGGAAGCGCCGCATGCCGGGCGGGCGACGGTCGCCGCAAGCGCCGGGATGGGTAGGCCGCAAGGTGGACGTGTCGGCCGGGCATTGGTTCCCGCGGGGGATGTGGCCAGGGCCGGCCGCGAATGAGACTGGTCGGCATCAGCGGACGAAACAGGGAGGCGCGAACCTCATGAAACGTCGATTCGCCGTGGCGGCCGGCAGCGCCGCGATGGGCACCGCTCTGGTCCTGTCGGGCTGCTCGGGGTCCGAGGAGGGCACGCCCGGCGCGATGCGGCTCACCGCGGCCGAGGCATTGATCAAGGCGTCCCAGAAGACCGGGCAGGCGGACTCGTTCAAGGCCGACCTCACCGTCAGCGACCCCGCGAACGGGGGCGGCGGCGTCAGCGCCACCGCGCGGTTCCGGCTGGAGCCCACGCTCGCCTTCAGCGCGCGGCTGGACGAGGTCAGGCACGGCGGCCAGGCGGTGCCGGGCCTCAAGGGCCAGGCCATCTACACCGGTGACGTGCTGTACGCGAAGGTGCCGCGGCTCGCCAGGTTCGTGGCCGACGGCAAGCCGTGGGTGAAGGTGAACGTGAGCCAGGCGGGGCGGCAGGCGGGCCTCGACGTCAAGGGCCTGGTCGACCAGTTGCGGAAGGTCAACCCGGCCGAGCAGACCACGATGCTCACCGGCTCGAAGGACGCGCGGCGTGTCGGCACGGAGTCCGTGGACGGCGTCCAGACCACCCACTACACCGGGACCGTGACCGTCCAGGACGCGCTCAGCAGGCTGGACGCGCAGACCCGCGCCAGGGTGCGGCAGTGGTTCCCGGAGGGCGCGGGCAAGGAGAGGCTCGCCTTCGACCTGTGGACGGACAAGGACCAGCTTCCGCGCAAGCTCGTCACGAAGGACGCCGACGGCGGCCACGGCGGGACGCTGACCGTTCGCTACAGCGACTACGGGAAGTCGTTCAAGGTGAGCCCGCCGCCCGCCGACCAGGTGGGCGAGTTCTCCTTGGGCTCCTTCCTGGGGGGCACTCCGCGTAACTGAGCGGCCCGTTACCGCGATCATGGCGGCGATTGCGAACCGCGCCGGTAGGGTCCGCGTCTTATGTACCGTTCGTCCTGCGCGTCAACCGGGGCGGCAGTGGACGCAGACCAAGGAGATCCCTCACGATGATCCGACGTTTGGCCGCGGGCGTGGCACTGGTCACCGGCCTGGCCCTCTCGCTGACCGGCTGTCTGGGCCTGGACGGCGACAAGGTGGACCAGGCCGGTGAGAACATCAAGCTGACGGCGGCGCAGGTGCTGGGCAGGACCGCCCAGAAGACCGGTCAGATCGACACCGTCCAGGCCGACCTGTCGGTGCGGATGTCCGGCGGTCAGGAGGGCGACGTCTCGATGAGCGGCGCCATGCAGTACCGCACCAAGCCCGACCTGGCCTACCGCGTGAGCTTCGACCAGATGACGATGGCCGGGCAGAACATGTCGGGCATCGAGGTGATCCTGATCGACCGCGTGATGTACATGAAGATGCCGGCGCTGTCGCAGCTCGGCGGCGGCTCGGCCAAGCCGTGGCTGAAGATCTCGCTGGACGAGATCGGCAAGCAGGCGGGCGTCAACGTCGACGACCTGCTCAAGCAGTCGCAGCAGATGGACCCGGTGCAGACCACCAAGATGCTGACCGCGTCCAAGGACGTCCGCGAGGTCGGCAAGGAGACCGTGAACGGCGTCGAGACCACGCACTACACCGGTACCTACCGGATGGAGGACGCGATCGCGACGCTGCCGCCCGACCAGCAGAAGGCGTACCGTGACGCCCTCGGCCGCGCCGGGGAGGCGGGCATGGGCGCCATGACCTTCGACCTGTGGGTGGACGGCCGGCAGCTCCCGCGCCAGCTGACGATGAAGGGGCAGGAGGGTGCGGCCGGGAGCATGACGATGACGATGAAGTTCCGCGACTACGGCAAGCCGGTGCAGATCTCGGCCCCGCCGGCGGGGGAGACCGCCGACTTCGCCGACCTGCTGGGCCAGATGCCCGGTATGCCGCGTTCCTGACCTCTGTCCCGATCTCGGCGTGAACGGCCCGCGAGCGCACGGCGCCCGCGGGCCGTTCCCGTCGCGGGTTTGGTGAGCCGGGCGGCATCACGTACCCTGGTACGTGCCGAAGACCGCCGGTCGCCGCCCTCCGGGGTGGCCGAAGGACCCGAAGAGATTCGGGCGGCCCGCGTAGGTGAGACGAGAGCTTCGTACGGCCTCCGCTGGTGAGCGCCGCGCCACGCCCCGTGCGCCTACGCCGGGGCGTTCAGTGTTTTCTGGGCTATTCGCCCCGGCGGCTTCCACCCGGCGATCGCCGTCCGCTCCCGGCAGCGGGACGGGCGGGGGTCGCGACCACCCAGGTAATCGGAAGGAGGCCCATGGCAAAGGCCGAGAAGGCCGCGGCGATCGCCGAGCTCAAGAACGAGTTCGAGAGCTCCAGCGGTGCCGTGCTGACCGAGTACCGCGGGCTCACGGTGGCGCAGCTCAAGGAGCTGCGCACCAACCTCGGCGACAACGCGAGGTTCACCGTGGTGAAGAACACGCTGACCAAGCGCGCGGCGAGCGAGGCCGGGGTCGACGAGGGGTTCCAGGAGCTCCTTGAGGGCCCGTCGGCGATCGCGTTCGTCAAGGGCGACGTGGTCGAGGCCGCCAAGGGGCTGCGTGAATTCGCCAAGGCGAACCCGCTTCTGGTCATCAAGGGCGGTGTCGTCGAGGGCCAGCGCATGGACGCCTCGGAGATCGGCAGGCTCGCGGACCTGGAGTCCCGCGAGGTGCTGCTCGCCAAGCTGGCCGGCGCGATGAAGGGCTCCATGGCCAACGCGGCCGCGCTCTTCAACGCGCTGCCCACGCAGGCCGCCCGGCTCGCCGAGGCTCTGCGCGCGAAGCGCGAGGAGAGCGGCGAGACGGCGGAGGCCCCTGCCGCCGAGACGCCGGCCGAGTAACGGCGCCCGCTGAGGAGAACCCCGTCCCGCGGTCCATCAGGACCCCAGTCACAAGCCATTGCGGAGGAACACATCATGGCGAAGCTCAGCACCGACGAGCTGCTCGACGCTTTCAAGGAGATGACCCTTCTCGAGCTCTCGGAGTTCGTGAAGCAGTTCGAGGAGGTCTTCGACGTCAAGGCCGCCGCCCCGGTCGCCGCCGTCGCGGCCCCGGGCGCTCCGGGCGCCCCGGCCGCCGAGGAGGCGCCGGCCCAGGACGAGTTCGACGTCATCCTGGAGGCCGCCGGCGACAAGAAGATCCAGGTCATCAAGGAGGTGCGCGCCCTGACGAGCCTCGGCCTCAAGGAGGCCAAGGACCTGGTCGACGGCGCGCCCAAGCCGCTGCTGGAGAAGGTCAACAAGGAGACCGCCGACAAGGCCAAGGAGGCCCTGGAGAAGGCCGGCGCCTCGGTGACCGTCAAGTAACACCGGTAACACCGGTACGCGGACCACGCGCGGCGCGAGGCCGCGCGGCGTGACGCACGGGGGCGGCCGCCTCACCCTGTGGTGAGGTGGCCGCCCTTTCGCATGTGCCGCCCGTATGCCCTGCTCGACCGGCACGGTTCGACCGGCCGGCACCCCTCGTGCGGTTCCTCCCTGCCGTTGTACTATCCGACGCGGCGTCCAGTACTGTCGGCGATCCCCGTCTTGAGGTGCGGGTTCGCGGGCAGTAGTCGTGCGGGCGTCCCAAGTAACGGTTGGCTTACATCACGACTTTTTCGGTGCCGATACCGGCTCGATCCCCTTCCATTTCCGTGGGGGACCGCTACGGTAGTGACACCTGTGCGCTACCCGACGGTAGCAATGGGGCGGCCACACGGTGTGAGGCGCACAACAGACTGAGTTGCACTCGCTCATTGGTTCCGGAACCCCCGGCCTGGACGAAAGGTGACGAGTGGGCGTCGAGATCAGGGTCGAAGGGCTGACCAAGTCGTTCGGCCGCCAGACCATCTGGCAGGACGTATCGCTAACGCTGCCCGCGGGAGAGATCAGTGTGCTCCTCGGGCCCTCCGGCACCGGCAAGTCGGTGTTCCTCAAGACCCTGGTCGGCCTGCTCAAGCCCGACCGCGGCCACATCTGGATCGGTGACCGCGACCTGCCGCGCCTGCCCGAGTCGCAGCTGTACGACACCCGCAAGCTGTTCGGGGTGCTCTTCCAGGACGGCGCGCTGTTCGGGTCGATGAACATCTACGACAACATCGCGTTCCCGCTGCGCGAGCACACCAGGAAGTCCGAGAGCGAGATCAAGCGCATCGTCATGGAGAAGATGGACATGGTCGGTCTTCTCGGTGCCGAGAAGAAGCTGCCCGGCGAGATCTCCGGCGGGATGAAGAAGCGGGCGGGGCTGGCCCGCGCGCTGGTGCTCGACCCCGAGATCCTGCTGGTGGACGAGCCGGACTCCGGCCTGGACCCGGTGCGCACCGCCTACCTCAACCAGACGATCGTCGACCTGAACGCGCAGTACGGCGCCACGTTCCTCATCGTCACCCACGACATCAACACCGCCCGCACCGTCCCGGACAACATCGGGCTGCTGTTCCGGCGTGAGCTGGTCATGTTCGGCCCGCGCGAGATGCTGCTGTCCAGCGAGGAGCCGGTCGTCCGGCAGTTCCTCAACGCCCGCAAGGTCGGCCCGATCGGGATGTCGGAGGAGAAGGACGTCTCCGAACTGGAGGCCGAGGCCAAGATGGGCCACGACCCGGCAAGCTGCCGCCGATCCCGCCGCAGCAGATGCCCAGCGACGGCCGTCTCCGTCCGACCCAGCACGCCCCGGGGGCCTGGTGCGCGGCGCACGGCGTCGTCCCGCCGCCCGGCTCGTTCATCGACGACCAGGGACGCGACTGGGTGAAGGAGTGGCCGCGCTATGTCGCGGCCATGGGCCAGACGGCCGGCGCCACCGCGCCCGCCGCGCCCGGCGCCCCGGCGCCCAGAGGCGGAGACGGCGCACCGCCCGGTGGCGCGCTGCCGCGCCGCCCCAAGCATTCACGTGACTCCGGTGGCGGCTGGCCCGGGGCGGGTGCGGCGCCCTGATGTCAGCTCCTGGCGCCGGCGCCGACCCGCGCGAAGGCTCCATGCGGTTCCGCCGGTTGTCCGACGGCGCGGCCAATGTCGCGATCAGGGAACCCGGCAGGTTCTTCGCCCTCTGCCTGGACACGTTCCGGGCGATGCTGGTCTGGCCGTTCCAGTGGCGCGAGTTCATCCAGCAGGCGTGGTTCATCGTCAGCGTCACCGTGGTGCCCACCATGCTGGTCGCCATCCCGTTCGGCGGCGTTCTGTCGTTGCAGGTCGGCGGGCTGATCCGGCAGCTGGGCGCGCAGTCGTTCACCGGCGCCACCGCGGTGGTGGCGATCGTCCGCGAGGCGAGCCCGCTGGTGACCTCGCTGCTGGTGGCGGGGGCCGCCGGCTCGGCCATGTGCGCCGACATCGGCTCCCGCAAGATCCGTGAGGAGATCGACGCCATGGAGGTGCTGGGCATCAACCCCCTGCACCGCCTGGTGGTGCCGCGCATGCTGGCCTGCGCGTTCGTGGCGCTGTTCCTCAACGGCCTGGTGTCGGTCGTCGGCCTGATGGGCGGCTACTTCTTCAACGTGATGTTGCAGGACGGGACGCCCGGCGCCTACCTGGCCTCGTTCAACGCCATCGCGCAACTGCCCGACCTGTTGCAGGCCGAGGTCAAGGCGTTCGTGTTCGGCATCACGGCCGGTCTGGTCGCCGCGTACAAGGGCCTGAACGCCAAGGGCGGGCCCAAGGGCGTCGGCGACGCGGTCAACCAGACGGTGGTCATCACCTTCATGCTGCTGTTCCTGGAGAACTTCGTGATCTCCACCCTCTACTTCCAGCTCGTCCCGCAGAAGGGCATGTGATGGCGGGCTACGGAGGGACCGGGAGGCCGTGGTCCAGGTTGGTGAACGGCCCGCTGCAACGGCTGGAGGACTTCGGGCACCAGCTGTCGTTCTACGCCCGCGCGTTCGCGTGGACGACACGGGTGCTGCGCCGCTACCGGACGGAGGTGCTGCGGCTGCTCGCCGAGGTCAGCCTGGGCACCGGCGGGCTCGCGGTGATCGGCGGCAGCGTCGTGATCGTCGCGTTCATGACCTTCTTCACCGGCAGCCAGGTCGGGCTCCAGGGCTACAACTCGCTGAACCAGATCGGCACCGCCGCGTTCACCGGCTTCGTGGCGTCCTACTTCAACACCCGCGAGATCGCGCCGCTGGTGTCGGCGCTGGCCCTGTCGGCGACCGTGGGCTGCGGGTTCACCGCGCAGCTCGGCGCGATGCGGATCTCCGACGAGATCGACGCGCTGGAGGTCATGGCGGTCCCGTCGATGCCGTTCCTGGTCACCACGCGGATGATCGCCGGGATGATCGCGGTGGTGCCGCTGTACATCGTGGGCCTGCTGGCGTCCTACGGGGCGACCCGGCTGATCGTGACGCTCTTCTACGGGCAGTCCACCGGGACCTACGACCACTATTTCTCGCTGTTCCTACCGCCGTACGACATCCTCTGGTCGTTCGGCAAAGTGATCATATTCGCGCTGCTGGTCATGCTGATCCACTGCTACTACGGCTACCACGCCGGCGGCGGCCCGGCCGGGGTGGGCGTCGCCGTGGGACGGGCGGTGCGCACGAGCATCGTCGTCATCAACGTGACCGACCTGCTGCTCGGCATGGCGATCTGGGGCGCCACCACGTCCGTGCGGATCGCGGGGTGAGCGGTCGATGACCCAGCGGACCCGGTACCGCCTGCTCGGCCTGTCCATGGTGCTCGTCATGGCGCTGCTGCCGGCGCTGACGGCCGCCCTGTTCAACAAGGCGTTCACCCCTGTCACGAAGGTGACCGTGCGGGCCGAGCGGGCGGGCCTGCAACTGCTGCCGCGCTCGGACGTCAAGGTGCGCGGCCTGATCGTCGGGGAGGTGCGCGGCACCCGGGCCACCGCCGACGGGGCGGTCATCGAGCTGGCGCTCGACCCGGACCGGGCGAAGCTGATCCCCGGGAACGTCCAGGCACGGCTGCTGCCCAAGACGCTGTTCGGCGAGAAGTACGTCGACCTGCACATCCCGGCGCGGGCCGCGGCGCCGGGGCTGCGCGCGGGCCAGGTGATCCAGCAGGACAGGTCGCAGACCGCGGTGGAGATCGACCGGCTGCTCACCAACCTGCTGCCGCTGCTGCGGGCCGTCCGCCCGGAGAAGCTCAACGCCACGCTGAACGCGATCGCCACCGCGCTCCAGGGCCGCGGCGACCAGATCGGTCGCAACCTGGAGCAGGCGGACGCGCTGCTGAAGAAGATCAACCCCGAGCTGGGCACGCTCGTGTACGACCTGCGCGCGCTGTCGGACGTCTCCGACATCTACGCGGCGGCGGCCCCCGACCTGCTGAACACGCTGCGGAACATCAACGTGACCAGCACGACGATCAACGCCAGGAGGGGCACCATCGAGGACATCATCCCGATGGTCACCGACCTGTCCGGCAAGGGCGACCGGTTCATGCGCGAGAACGGCCCCAAGATCATCGGGGTGAACATCGCGAACCGGGACGTGCTGGCCCTGGTGGCGCGGTACTCGCCGTCGCTGCCGTGCGTGTTCGAGGGCCTGACCAGGTACCGGCCGCTGGCCGAGGAGGCGGGCGGCGGCAAGACCCCGACGTTCAACCTGACCGTCGAGATCGTCAAGCCGCGTCCGGCGTACAAGTACCCGCTCGACCTCCCCGAGGCCAAGGACCAGCGCAACCCGCGCTGCTACGGCCTGCCGGACCCGCAGGTGCCGTTCCCCGACTACTTGGCCCTGGACGGGACGCAGGACGACCTGTGGTGGCGCAACCCGCATGACCCGAACGACCAGGACCCGCACGGCGCGTCCGGCACCCGCGGACGGGCCCTGTCCAGCGTCTTCGTCGATCCCGGCACGGGCATGAGCGAGCGAGAGAAGATCAGGAACATCGTGGGGCCGATGATCCAGACCCCCGCCGACCGGGTCCCGGACGTGGCCGAGCTGCTGTACGGGCCGCTGCTGCGCGGATCGGTGGTGAACCTGGGATGAGGACCACCGGCGCGGCGATCAAGCTGCTGATCTTCGTGGTGGCCACCTCGGTCGCCACCGGGGTGCTGGCGATGACCATCGGCAACGTCCGGTTCGCCGACACTCGCAGCTACAACGCGATCATCTCCGATGTGACCGGGCTGCTGGAGAACGACGACGTCCGGGTGGCGGGCGTGCGCGTCGGCCAGGTGGAGAGGATCCGGCTGCACGAGGGCAACCGTGCCAAGGTCACCTTCAGCGTCAACGCCGACGGCGTCTTCGCGGCGGGGCTGCCCTCGTCCACCCGCGTGAACGTGCGGTACCGCAACCTCATGGGGCAGCGCTACCTGGCGCTGACCGAGGGGCCCGGCGCTCCGAACGACTACCTGCGCCCCGGCGGCACCATCCCGATCGGCCAGACCCAGCCGGCGCTGGACCTCACGGTCCTGTTCAACGGGTTCCGCCCGCTGTTCACGGCGCTGGAGCCGGGCGAGGTCAACAAGCTGGCGTTCCAGATCGTGCAGACGTTGCAGGGCGAGGCCGGGACGGTCAACAGCCTGCTGGCGCACGTCGCGTCGCTGACCAACACGCTGGCCGACCGCGACCGGGTGATCGGGCAGGTGATCACCAACCTGAACCAGGTGCTGGGCACCATCGAGGCGCGGCACACCGAGGTCGACCGGATGATCACCGATCTGCGCGGCCTCGTGAGCGGGATCGCCGGCGACCGGCAGGCGATCTTCGACTCGGTGGCGGCCATCAACCAGCTCACCGGCACCACGGCGGGCCTGCTCCGGCAGGCCCGGCCCGCCCTCCGCAACGACATCGCCGGCCTGCGGGAGCTCACCGAGACCCTGAACGAGAACGGCCCCGTCATCGACAGAAGCCTGAAGACGGCCCCCGGCCGGCTGGAGGGTCTGGTCAACATCTCCTCCTACGGCTCCTGGTTCAACATGTACATCTGCGGCTTGGACGCCCGGGTGCGGCTGCCGGGCGGCCCCGTCTACCAGACCCCGTCGATCGTGAACGAGAACGCGAGGTGCAAGTAGATGAGGGTCCCGTTCCGGGAGCGCGACCCCGTTCCCATCGGCCTCACCGCGTTCGCCGTGATCGCGGTGGCGCTGCTGCTGGCGCTGAACCTGGACGGCCTCCCGCTCGTCTCCGGCGGCCGCGAGTACTCCGCCGCGTTCCGCGAGGCCGCCGGGCTCAAGAAGAACGAGGAGGTCCGCGTCGCCGGGGTCAAGGTCGGCGAGGTCACCGGCCTGGAGCTGGAGGGCGACCATGTCAAGGTCACCTTCCGCGTGGACGAGGACGTGCGGCTGGGCGAGCAGACCCGGGCCGACATCAAGATCAAGACGGTGCTCGGCGCCCACTACCTGGCGCTGGAACCGCGCGGGCGCGGCCGGCTGGAGCGCCAGATCCCGCTCGCCAACACCTCGGTGCCGTACGAGGTCGTCCCCACGATCGGCGAGCTGGCCCGGCAGCGGCTCAACAAGATCGACCACCGGGAGGTGGCGCGGTCGTTCGACGTGCTGGCCGACACCTTCCGCAACTCGCCCGAGGAGATCCGCGGGTCGCTGCAGGGCCTGCGCCGGCTGTCGGAGACGATCGCCTCGCGGGACGACGAGCTGCACGAGCTGACCCAGCGCGCCGCCGACGTCTCCCAGCTCCTGGCCGACCGCAACCAGGACTTCGCCAAGCTGATCAAGGACAGTGACCGGATCCTCCAGGCGGTCCAGGCCAGGCGGCAGGTGATCCACCAGCTCCTGGTGAACACCGTGGTGCTGTCCCAGCAGGTCAACGCGCTGATCAAGGAGAACGAACGGCAGTTGCGCCCGATGCTGGACAACCTGGAGAAGGTCAACCGGATCCTGCTGAAGAACCAGCAGAACCTGGACCGGATCCTGCAACTGTTCGCCCCGTACGCGCGGCAGTTCGCCGACGTGACCGGCAGCGGGCGCTGGTTCGACGCCTACATCCAGAACCTGATCCCCATTCCCGCGTCCATCCAGAACCAGCCGTCCCAGGGCGACCAGGGTGGATCCGGCTCGCAACCCGGTGGCGGGCAGCCCGGAGGCAACCGCACCAACCCGCTTCCTTTCCTCCCGTAAGCAAGCAGGCAGGTCATCGTGCGCAGCGCTAGTACCGACCCCCAGGCGGGGACCCGTCCCCGCCTCTCAGCCGCGGCTCTCCGCGCCGCAGGGGCGATCCTCGCGGTCGCCCTGCTGGCGGCGGCGCTCGTGGTGCTGACGCGGGGGCCGGAGCAGCGTCACCTCACGGCGTACTTCACCCGGGCGGTCGGCCTCTACCCGGGCGCGGACGTGCGCATCCTCGGCATCAGCGTCGGCAAGGTCACCAAGGTCACGCCCGTGGGCGACGCGGTCAAGGTCGAGCTGGAGTACGACGCCAAGTACAAGGTCCCGGCCAACGCCCAGGCCATGCTGGTGAACCAGACGGTCGTGGCCGACAGGTTCATCCAGCTCGCCCCCGTCTACAAGGGCGGGCCCGTGATGCCGGACGGCTACACGCTGGCCGTCAGCCGTACCCAGGTGCCGGTCGAGGTGGACGAGATCGGCAAGGGGCTGAACGACCTGAGCACGGCGCTGGGCCCCGAGGGCGCCAACCAGAACGGCGCGCTGTCGCGGCTGCTCCAGGTCGGCGCGAACACCCTGCAGGGCCAGGGAACCGATATCCGGCAGACGATCGACGACACGTCCCGGATGCTGAGCACGCTCAGCGCCGACCGCGAGGACGTGGCCACGACGATCCGCAACCTGCGGATCATCACGGCCACGCTGCGCGCCAACGACCAGCAGATCCGGCAGTTCAACGGCCGGCTGAACGGGGTCTCCGGGCAGCTCGCGGCGGAGAAGGAGGAGCTGAGCGCGGCGCTGAACACCCTCGGGCCGACGCTGCGCGCCGTGCAGCGGTTCGTCAAGGAGAACCGGGGGCGGCTGGCCGTGGACGTCCGGCAGCTCGCCCAGCTCACCGCGATCCTGGTGAAGGAGAAGGACGCCTTCGCCGAGCTGCTCGTCCAGGGGCCGCTGGCCGTCACCAACCTGGCGCGGGCCTACGACCCGATCAGCGGCACCATCCACAGCCGGGCCGACCTGCGCCAGTTCCACGACCTGGCCGACTGGATCTGCTCGCTGGCGCACTCGGTGGGCGCGCCGCCGCAGCAGTGCCTGAACTTCCTGCAACCGGTCAACGGGATCGGCAAGGTGCTGACGTCCCTCACCCTCGACCTGTCCTGGATCACCGCGCTGACCACGCACTACGACCCCGAGCCGATCCCTCCGGACGCCTACGGCCCCAAGGGCCGCGGAGGCGGCCAGGACCGGCCGTCCCAGCAGGCCCAGCCCCAGACCCAGCAGGCCCAGCGGGGCGGGGCGGGGGACATCCGCGCCCTGCTGCCGGGAGGTGGTGGCCGATGAGGCGGCTCGCACGGCTGGGGATCGCGGCGCTCGCCTGCGCGACCGCGCTCTCGGGCTGCGGCTTCCGGGGCGTGGACTCGCTGCCGCTGCCCGGCGGCCCCGACCTCGGCGACGACCCCAGGACGGTGCGGATCGAGTTCGCCAACGTGCTGGACCTGGTGCCGCAGTCGGTGGTCAAGGTCAACGACGTCTCGGTCGGCAAGGTGGAGAAGATCGACCTGGCCGGCGGGCAGGGCGGCTGGCGGGCCGTGGTGACCGTCAAGCTGCGCCGCGACACCCGCCTGCCCGACAACGCCGTCGCGACCATCGGGCAGACCAGCCTGCTGGGCGAGAAGTTCGTGTCGCTGTCCAACCCGCCGAAGGGCGAGACGCCGCAGGGCGAGCTGGACACCGGCGACCTGATCCCGCTCTCGCGGACGATGCGGTACCGGCCCGCCGACATCGAGGAGGTGCTGTCGGCGATGTCGATGCTGCTGAACGGCGGCGGCCTGGAGCAGATCTCCACCATCACCCGGGAGCTCAACACCGCGATGGACGGCCGCACGTCCACGATCAAGTCGGTGCTGCACCGGGTGGACACGTTCGTGGGCACCCTGGACCGCAACCGCGCCGACATCACCCGGGCGATCGACAGCATCGACCGGCTGACCGGCAAGCTGGCGGCCGAGCGGCGCACCATCGCCGACACCGTCGACAAGACCGGCCCGGCGCTGGCCGTCCTGAACCGCAACCGGGCCGACCTGACCAAGATGCTGGTGGCGCTGGACAAGCTGTCCCGCACCACCACGGACGTGATCAAGCGGTCGCAGGCCGACCTGCTGGCCAACCTCCGGGAGCTGGACACCATCCTGCGCAACCTCAACAAGGCCGGCGCGGACCTGCCCAGGAACCTCGGCGCCCTGATCACCTGGCCGTTCCCCGAGACCTTCGACAACGCGGTCAAGGGCGACTACGGCAACGTGCGGCTCACCCTCGACCTGGACCTCCAGAGCATCGCGCAGAACCTGTTCGGCGGCACCGAGCTGGAGGGGCTGCTCGGCGGCGGGCAGCGGATGCGCACCATGCTCACGGTCCCGAACGTGACGCTGCCGGAGACCCCGCTGGGCGTGCTGCCCGAGATCCCCGGCGGCGCCGGTGGCGGCGCTCCGGGCGGCGGGCTGCCCGGGCTCCCGGGCGCGGGCGGCGGCGGGCTGCCCGGGCTCGGCGACGTCATCCCGTCCACGGGCGGCGGAAACGGGGGCGCCCGGCCGCGCTCGCTGGGCCCCGAGCCCGGCCGGGCCGACCTGCGCACCCTGATGACGGGGGGCCTGTCGTGATCCTCAAGTTCGGCGTCAAGCTCCAGCTGATCGCGTTCGCGGTCATCACGGTCGTCGGCGTCACGATCGTCTCGGTCAACTACATCGGCGTGGGCCGCGACCTGCTGGGCCGCGAGTACACCGCCTACGTCGACCTCACCGACTCCGGCGGGGTGTTCACCAACGCTGAGGTCACCTACCGTGGCGTCCCGGTCGGGCGGGTCGGCCCGATCCAGCTCACCAAGGACGGCATCAGGGTCAGGCTGCGGCTCGAACGCGGCCGGCGGATCCCGCGCGAGGGCACGACCGCCGTGGTGGCCAACCGGTCCGCGGTGGGCGAGCAGTACATCGACCTGCAACCGAGCAGATCCGAAGGCCCGTATCTGGACGAGGGCGAGCCGTACACCATTCCGAGGCACATGACCCGGCTCCCCGTCCCCACCGCCGACCTGCTGCGCAACGTCGACAAGCTGGTGTCGTCGGTGAACCCGAGGGACGTCGGGACGTTGGTGGACGAGCTGGACAAGGCGTTCTCCGGTTCGGCCTCCGACCTTCAGGCGATCCTGGACGACACCGACCGGCTCCTCCGGACCGTGGACCGCTCCTACCCCGACACCAAGCGGCTGCTGGACGACGGCGCGGTCGTCCTGAACACCCAGCGCGCGCATGGTGCCGACATCGCGGGCTTCGCGCGGAACCTGAACGAGCTGACCACCCAGTTGCGCAAGGACGACCCTGCGCTGCGCGGCACCCTCGACGCGACCCCCGGCGCGGTCGTCCAGGCGGACAAGGCGATCGACGACCTGGCGCCCGCGCTGCCGGTGCTGCTGGCCAACATGACCACGACCGGGCAGATCATCACGTCCCGGCAGGCGGGGCTGCGGTCGCTGTTCATCCTGTACCCGTTGACGCTGGGCGGCGCGTTCACCGTGAACCCCGGCGACGGCACCCAGCATCTCGGCCTCGCGCTCAACATCGACGAGCCGCCGCCGTGCGAGGCCGGCTACAAGCAGGTGCCCAGGCGCTGGCCGACCGACACCTCCGAGCGGAAGCCGCGCCTGGACGCGGGCTGTAAGCTGCCGCGGAACTCCGAGACCGCCGTCCGCGGGTCCCGGAACTGGCCGCGGGACGCCGTCCAGCCGCCGCCGTGGGTCCCGCCGGGGGCCACCGACGGGGCGGGCTTCCCGCCGGGCGGCTCCACCGGCGATTCCGGGGACGGCGCGCGCGGCGGCTCCAAGGACGACGCCAAGGCGGCGGGGGAGCGGCGTCCCGAGACCGAGCCCGGCAACACCCTCTATGTGCCGCTTTCATCACAGACGGTGCAGATAGCCGGATACGATCCTTCGACCGGTGTCGTGTACGGGCCGGACGGCAAGCGCTACGGGCTCGGCTACTCCGGCGGCCAGCAGCGGCTGCTGGGCGACGCCTCGTGGAAGATGCTGCTGCTCGGGCCGCTGACCCGATGACGCCCGTCCCGGCGCGGGCGGACGACAACCCGAATCCGGACCTGAATCCGATCTGAATCCGACTGAGGAGACGACGCGATGAAGTACGGCGCGACCGACGCGGTCGACGCCGCGTCGCGGGGCCGTGGTGACGGCGTCACCGCGATCGTCCTGGGCGTGATCGCCGTGGTGCTCGCCACGGCGGTGGCGACGTACGGCTACACCCAGTGGTGGAAGCCCAGGGAACTGGACAGGCAGCGGGCCGCGGCCACGCAGGCGGCCCGGCAGACCGCCGTCAACCTGGCCAGCCTGGACTACCGCGAGGTGCAGAAGGGCATCGACCGGGTGCTGGCCGGGATGACCGGCGACGTGAAGAACCAGTGGGCGACCCAGGCCAAGGTCATCAGCGACACCGCGACCAGGACCAAGTCGGTCTCGCAGGTCCAGCAGGTCCGCGCCGGGGTGATCTCGATGGACGGCGACTCCGCCGAGGTGATGGTGGCGATCAACGCGACCACCACGAGCCCGACGGTGAAGCAGGGCGCGCCGCGCTACTACCGCTTCGAGATGACGCTCACCCGGGTCGGCGACCGCTGGCTCGTCTCCAAGATGGGGATGGTCCCATGACGAAGGCAGGAGCGCGCCGGACCGAGGACAGGGCCGAGGACCGGGCCAGGAAGGCGGAGGAGGCCCGCGAGCGGGCCGCCGAGGCCGCCAGGAGGGCGAGGGAGGCCGAGGCGGAGGCGGCGGCCGCGCTCCGCGAGGCCGAGGAGGCCGAGGCGGCGGCCCAAGCGGAG
>NZ_JBIMPP010000092.1:0-26983 GCF_043906805.1 Actinomadura sp. SCN-SB
TTGCATCGCTTCGACTCGCCCTGGGGGGCTCGCTGCGCGATCAAGGTCTCGCTGGCGCTCGACGATCATCGGCGGGAGGCTCGCCATGCTCCTGGACCGGCCGTGCGGGGTCCCGCTGGACGGCGAGCGGCGCGTTCAGCTCGCGACGGGACCCGTGACCGGCGGGGGCACCTGAGGAATCCTCAGGTGGTCGTTCACGAGCCGGTGTCGCCGTACCAGCGTGCCTGGTAGTGCCGGTCGCTCGGGGGAGTCCCCGGCAGGCGCGGCTGACCGGAGGCCCGGAGCCCGTCGAGGGCCAGTGCGAGTTGCCGTTGGACGACGTTGTCCTGCTCGGCGGTTCCGCGGGGGAGCCGGGCGAAGACCTCGATGAGGTAGGAGACGTCGAGGGGAACGACGTCCGCCCGTAGCGTGCCATCGGCCTGCCCGCGTTGGACGAGCGTGTCGAGCAGTTCGCGGCCGCGCTCGCTGGCGGCGGTCATCTCGTCGGTGACCGCGATGGTCCCGGCGACCGACGAGAAGGCGCCCACCCTCGCCGCCACGCACCTGCGGACGAAGGCGGCCACGGTGGACCAGCCGTCGGTCTCCTGGCTCAGCGCCTGCTCGGCGGCCTGGATGCTCTGGCTCATCGACATCAGGCACAGGTGCTGGAGGAGCTCTTCCTTGCTGCCGTAACGCCGGTAGAGCGTGCCCATGCCCACTCCCGCGCGCTCGGCCACGGCCGCCACGGGGGCGTCGGCCCCCTGCTCGGCGAAGACCGCCCGTGCGGCTTCGAGGACCAACTGGTCGTTGCGCTGCGCCTCGGCCTGCCGGCCGCGTGGTCGCTCGCGCTCGGTGCCGCCGGGACCGCGCCGCGTTGGTGTGCCCATGGCCCCAGTCTATTCGTTCGGAGCGTTTCGCTCCGATATAGTGCGGAGCGGAACGCTCCGATAAGCGGGAGGTGTGATGCGCGGGGTGTGGCTACGCGAGTTCGGCGGTCCCGAGGTGCTCAGGCCGGGCGACGTGCCCGAGCCCTCACCTCGGGCGGGCGAGGTCGTGATCGGTGTGGAGGCGATCGGCATCCCGTTCATCGAGACACAGGTGAGATCCGGATCGGCGCCCGTGCCGCTCCCCGAGCTGCCGATCGTCCCCGGCAACGGCGTCGGCGGCACCGTGGTCGCCCTCGGACCCGGCGGCGATCCGGCGCTGCTCGGGACGCGCGTGGTGGCGAGCACCGGCGGATCGGGCGGGTACGCCGAGCGCGTGGCCGTCGCCGAGGACGCGCTGATTCCCGTCCCGGCGGAGCTGGAGACCGCGCAGGCGGTGGCGTTGCTGGCGGACGGCCGGACCGCGATGGCGCTCATCCGCGCCGCCGCGCCGCGGGCCGGTGAGTGGGTGCTGGTGCAGGCGGCGGGTGGCGGAGTGGGGGGTCTCCTCGTCCAGCTCGCCGCGTCCGCGGGCGCCAAGGTGGTGGCGCTGGCCGGCTCGCGGCGCAAACTCGACCTCGCCGCCGAGCTGGGCGCCGCCGTCGCCGTGAACTATCGCGAACCGGACTGGGCGGACCGCGTCCGGGAGATCGCCGGCGGAGGCGTCCACATCGCCTTCGACGGTGTCGGAGGCGAGATCGGCCGGGCGTCGTTCGACCTGCTCGCCCCGCGCGGGCGGTTCGTGATGTTCGGCGCGGCGAGCGGCGCTCTCACCGATGCCTCCGTGCGGGAGGTGTTCGAGCGCGCCGTCGTGCTCGTCACCGGCGCCCAGTTGTTCACCTCCCCGGCGGACGTACGGGCGATGGCCACCGCGGCCCTGGCCGAGGCCGCCGCCGGACGGCTGCGGCCGATCATCGGCCAGACCTTCCCGCTGGAACGCGCCGCCGACGCGCACCGGGCGATCGAGTCCCGCGACACGGTCGGCAAGACCCTTCTCATCCCCTGACCTGCCGCGCAGAGGAGCAACCATGGCATTGCGGATCGGCGTGGGACTGCCCACCACACGGCTCGGCGCGGAAGGGGGCCGCGACGTGCGCGCGGCGGCCCGGCACGCCGAGGACCTGGGCCTTGAGTCGGTGTGGGCGGCCGACCACCTGATCCCCGCCGTCCCCATCGTCGAGAGCACCGTGGCGCTCGCCGCCGCCGCGGGCGCGACCGAGCGCGTCCGGCTGGGCTTCAGCGTGATGATCCTCGCGCTGCGTCCACTGGCATGGGCCGCCAAGCAGATCGGCGCGCTGCAACACGTCTCCGGTGACCGCGTCCTGCTCGGGGTGGGCGTCAGCGGCCCGCCGCACGGCACCGCCGCCTGGGAGGCGGTCGGCGTCCCCTACACCGGCCGCGGAGCCCGCACGGACGCCGCGCTGGCCGTCCTGCCCGATCTGCTCGCCGGGCGGCCCACCGCGCTCGACTCCGAGGCGGGACGCCCCGAAGTGACCCTCGCCCCCGCCGCGTCCATGCCCCCGGTGCTCATCGGCGGCAACGGCGCCGTCGCCCTCCGCCGTGCCGCACGGTTCGGGGACGGCTGGTTCCCCTCGGCGATCACACCGGCGGACCTCGCCGCCGGGCTCGCCGAGCTGAGGTCGCGCGCCGCCGGGCTCGGACGTCCGGCACCGTCCGTGACCGTCGGTGTCCCGACCTCCTTCCAAGCGGACGGCACAGCGCGGCGGGCCCTCATCGAGGGCTTGGCTCAGGGCTATGGAATCCCGGCCGAGCGGGCCGCGACCATACCCGTCACCGGCGATCCGGACGAGGCGGCCGAAACCCTGACCGCCTACGCGAAGGCGGGAGCCGACCGCGTCGTCCTCATGGCGTCCGGCCCCGACTGGAGACGGCACTACGAACTGGCCGCCGCCACCTCCGCAATCCTCCAGCGCTGATCTTTGTGCCGCCCGCCTCGCCCAAGCCTCAATGGCTGGGCGGCGCGAACAGTAGGCTCGCCCGCGTGGCGCTACCCAGGTGGCTAGAGGGCAAGTCGGACGAGGAAGTGATCGCGGCTCTCCGAGCGGAGGTCGTTGATGACCACAACAGGTTGGCCCGCATAGAGAAGCTGACGTTCTTCTACGAACTGGTCGATGAGCCGGAAGAGAACCTGGCCGGGGAGTGGGACGCGTACTGCCGCCACGCCTCACACGTGGACGAGCGCGTGGCTCGGCTCCGGTCGACCGCCTTGGAGCGATTCGACCGGGAGGTCGTCCCCTTGCCTCCGGCCTCTGCCGCCGCGGTGGTGTACGGCGATGACGACTTCTGGTTTCCGGGCTTCGTGGCCGAGCGGCGCCACAACGAACGCCACCCCACCGATGAGTTGACGCCCGAGAAGCGGCTCTTGCGGACCATCTTCGGGGAGATGCGGGCGAGCCGGAGCGAACTGGCCGAGGAGCGGCGGCGCGCCGCTCGCCGCGCGGCCGAAGACCGGGATTACGCCGTCTGGCGGTCGGCCCATCAGCCACCGGAGGCGACGCGGGCCGCCGAGTCCCGCGTGGCCCGGGACCGGGCCGCGATCGAACGGCGGTTCGCCGACGACTGGGGCATCGAACTCCCTGACTCGATCTTCCGGTACTGGCTGTTCCTGTTGTCTCTCGGCCCGGCCGAGCGGCGCGCGCTCGACGACACGGAACTGCAACCGTTCGGGATCATGGACCTGTTCGAGGATCCCGCGCGCCCGCCACGAGAGGGCCTCGACGTTCGGGTGCATGGCCGCTACTACCGGGATCCGCCCGAGTTCTTGACCTTCATGCACGGTGGCAGCGACGGGCTGCACTTCGGACTCTGGTACGACGACGGCCGCACCTGCACCGGCGTCGCGTCCTACTACAACAACGACGGCGGCGGCGTCGGCCTGCCGTCCGGCACTCCCCTGAAGGCGGTACGCGCGAGGATCGAATGGCATCAGGCCCACCTCGACAACGAGGCCGGCGAGGAGCCGATCCCCGCGGACCTGGCGGAAGAACGCTTCAGGCTGCGGGCGCTGCGCGAGATCCTGATGACCGTCGAGACCGGTGACCGGCCCGAGAAGGGCGCCGCCTACCACGAGACGTACCGGCACGAGGCCGGGGTGTTTGAGGACGGCGACCCGAGCCGGTTCGAGACCCTGGACGGCGGCGGCGCGCTGGTCGAGGGTGAGCCGGTCGTACCGCGCGATCGGCAACGCCCCTATGGCAGCTACGACTGGTACAACAACCTGCACAAACAGCTGACCGACGAACCTGACACGGTCGCCGCGTGGGTCACCGAGGCCCTACGGCGCTGCGCCGCCGGTGACCCGGCCTTCGCCCTCACTCTCGGGCGCGACCTGCACTGGGCCAGCGGCGGAGACGCCGAACGGGAACGCCAGGCGCACGAGCTACTCGTCGCGGCCTACCGAGCCCTCGGCCGCCACAACCTCGCCGAGATCACCACCGCACACCACCAGCACCGCGACCTCCCCCGAGTAGACGTACTCCGTACCTGAACGGCGACGGTCACCGGGTGGCCTGGACGGGGGTGTGGGTGGGGGTGCGGCGGCCGGTGATGAGTTGTGGGCGGATGCGGATGTAGTAGTGGCGTTCGCAGGGTGCCCAGGGACGGAGGGGGAGGGCACGCAGGGCGGTCAGCTCGGCAGGATCGCTGACGGCGCGGGCCTTTCCGATCACCACGACGGACCAGCCGGTGTGGGAGGTGGCGTCGAAGTCGTCGATCTCGAAGGCGACGACGGCGTCCCGGGTGGCGTGGGCCAGCCGGGACGTGGGGGAGGTGCGAATGATCACGTCCCCTTCGGCGACGATGTAGTTGACCGGCTGGACGGCGGGCAGGGCGCGGTCGGTGAAGACGATGCGTCCCAGAGGTGTCTTGGCGAGCAGGATCCGGCATTCCTCGGAGTCGAGGATCTCCAGCCCGCCGTCGTCGATGTCCATGGGGCTCAGGTTGCCCGTTGTGGGGGCCGTCACATCAGGGACGAAGGTCCCGCTTTCGAGGACGCGATGTCCGCGTGACCGGCTCCTTCCGCGGGGCGAACCTCTTGGCCTTCGGCCTGCGGCTGCGGGTGTCAGTCTTTGTTGTGGCTTCTGGCGTCTTCGGCCTTGAGCTGGGCGGCGTAGGCGGCGGCCTGGGTACGGCGGTGCATGCCGAGCTTGGCGAACAGGTTGGAGACGTAGTTCTTGACGGTCTTCTCGGCCAGGAACATGCGTTCGCCGATCTGCCGGTTGGTCAGTCCTTCGCCGATCAGTTCCAGGATCTGGCGTTCCTGCCCGGTCAGGGCTTGGAGCGGGTCCTTGCGTTCCTGGCGTTCGCGGAGCCGTTCCAGCATGCGGGCGGTGGAGCGGGGATCGAGGAGGGACTGGCCGGAGGCGACGGTGCGGACGGCGCCGACCAGGTCGGAGCCGTGGATCTGCTTGAGGACGTATCCGGCGGCACCGGCCATGACGGCGTCGAACAGGGCGGTCTCGTCGTCGAAGGAGGTCAGCATGAGGCAGGCGACCTCCGGCATCGCCGAGCGGATCTCGCGGCACACGCTGACGCCGTCGCCGTCGGGCAGCCGCACGTCCAGCACGGCCACATCGGGGCGGGCGGCCGGGATCCGGGCCAGGGCCTCGGCGGCGGTGCCGGCCTCCCCGACGATCTCGATGTCGTCTTCGGCGGACAGCAGGGCGGCCACGCCCCGGCGGACGACCTCGTGGTCGTCCATCAGGAACACCCGGATGGTGGTCGCGTCGTGGGCGCTCATGGCACCGTTCCCCTTGCCTCTGACGGTGGTGGATGTCCTCAGTAAGGACGCTACCGGGCCGTGTGGGCCTGAATGAGGGCCGCAGGCCACATGTTGCGTGGGACCAAGGTCCCGAGCGTGGGAGATAGGGGGCCGCACGTCTCCGAAAGGGTGGACTTTCGGCCCTGCTCAGGGCCGCTGGTACGGTCAAAGCCTGGCCGTATGAAGGCGCGAGCGGATTCCGATGTCCTGGCCTTGCGCCGGTTGATATGGCATGCGGTTCTGCGCGAGCTGGCCGGGCTCGGTGTTGGTGCCGGGGTACGGGAGTCGCTGAAACGGCGGGTGCTGGGCATGCCACCCGGCCCGGCGGTGCTGGCGGCGTTCATCGTGGACGGGCAAGACGAGCCCACGGTGTTCCGGATGCCCGAAGCGACCCGAACTGAACTGGTGGTCCGCGCCGAGCTCCCCTCATCCTCCCCGTGCTCGCCAGGTCGCAGCACCAGCCGCCGTACGTACTGGCCGTGGTCGGTCGCGACGAAGCCGACATCGAGATCCACCCCGGCGGCACCGCCCCCATGGTCGTGCGTACCGTGACGGCCCCGGCCGGGGACGGCGGGATGAGCCCGCGGGCTCGGGGCGTACGCGGGCGCCACCGGCACCCCGGGCAGGATGGGTGGGAACGCACCGGATCGTGTGTCGCCGACATCCTCACCGATCAGCTGATCGGCGGGCGGACACGGCTGTTGCTGCTGGCCGGGGATCCCCGCGTGCTGCATCCTGTGGATCAGGGCCTGCCGGGCAGCCTGCGCCGCCAGGTCAGCGCCCGGTACGTCCCCGGCGGCCGTGGCCAGGACGGCACCTGGCACCGCGACGGGCTGAGTGTTCACCAGCAGCTACGGGCCTGGGTGGACGAGCAGAACCGGCGCGTCCTGCGGAGGATCGGCGAGGGCCGCGGCGCCAACGGCTGGGTGGTGGAGGGCGCGTCCGCGAGGCTGGAGGCGCTGTCACACGGGCGGGTCCGCGTCCTGGTGGTCGTGAACGATGCCCAGGATCGCCGTACGGCCTGGTTCGTTCCGGGCGGCGCCGAGGCGTCGATGACGGTGCCGACCACGGGGAGCGCCGGACAGCACAGACGCGCCGCCATGCTCACCGGCGCCGAGATCAGGATTCTGGAGCCCGGCACAGTGGACGCTCCATCGGAGGGCATCGGCGCCTTGTGCCGTTTCGGTGGCCGACCGGGGGACGAAGTTCTGACGATCACATCCGGCGCCCCTGTGACCTGCCGCCACCGGTGAACGCCGAGGGCCTGCGCGAAACGGCGGAAACGCGGCCGCCAAGGTCCCTGGCCCGGTGGCGCAGGTCCCTGAGGACGGAGCGAGGCGCCGGAGGCCCGCGTCGGCCGCCGTCATCGTGAGCGCGATCCGCTGCTCGTACGGGACCTTGGCCTCTACGACAACGACGCCGCCACAACGACTCTGAATGAGGAAAAAGGCCGGATCGCGATCCCCGATCCGGCGGATCTTCTCCTTGGAGGAGCTGAGGATGATGTCCGATCCCATCGTCGTGGGCGCCGATGCCTCCGCGGGCGCGGACCGTGCCGTCCGGTGGGCCGCCGAGGAGGCCGCGGCGCGTGGCCGCAGGCTGCACATCGTGCACTCGATCGACAAGCGCCTGTACGAGCTGCCGCTGCTCGCCCCCAGACGGGCCGCCGACACCGTCGCCGCCGCCGGGGAGGAGATCTTGGACGCGGCCCGGCGGCGGGCCCGAGCGCACCGTCCCGGGATCGAGGTGAGCACCGAGCTGGTGGCCGAGCACCCGGCCACGGCCCTGCGCGGCCAGTCCCGGCACGCCTTCGAGCTGGTGGTGGGGCACCGCGGGCTGAGCGGGTTCGCCGGTCTGACACTGGGCTCGATCGGGTTGCGCATGGCCTCGCACGCGCTGGGCCCGGTGGTGATCGTGCGGGGTGAGGCGACGTCGCCGTACGGTGAGATCGTCGTCGGCCTGGACCTG
The DNA here is from genome assembly GCF_043906805.1 of Actinomadura sp. SCN-SB. Lineage (NCBI taxonomy): Bacteria > Bacillati > Actinomycetota > Actinomycetes > Streptosporangiales > Thermomonosporaceae > Actinomadura > Actinomadura sp. SCN-SB. The sequence continues at coordinate 7,651 of NZ_JBIMPP010000092.1, forward strand.
GTGGCCGATCCCGCCGTGCCGCTGAAGTACGCCTTCGAGGCCGCCGCCGCGCGCGAGGCCCGGGTCCGGGTGCTGCACGCCTGGCGGCCCGTGGGCGATCTGGCCGACGTCCGCGACCCGGTGGAGGTCAAGGCCGTGGAGGAGAAGCTGCGCTGGCAGATCATCGAAGCGCACGCGCGCTGGCGCAAGGCTCATCCGAGTGTCGAGGTGACCGAAGAGGTGCTGAGCGCGCACCCGGTGGCCGCGCTGACCGACGCGTCCCGCGCCGCCGATCTGGTCGTCGTGGGCGCGCACGACCACAATTGGCTCGACCTTCCCAGGCTCGGCTCGGTCAGCCACGGCGTGATCCACCACTCCCACTGCCCGGTCGCCATCGCACGAAGCCGGTAAGGCATGGAACACAGCCCGAAGTCCGGTGGGACCTTGGTCCCATCGAAGTCGCGGTCGCCTTTTTGTTCAAGGACCTTGTGCTCTGCCCGCGCGCACAAGCACCCCGTGGGATGGAGGTGAATCGGAAGACGAGGAGGGGCCATGAGTTGGGGCTCGTACGTCCTGGTCGGATATGACGGCACCAAAGACGCCGAACGCGCGTTGCGCTGGGCGGCGCAGGAGGCCCGTCTCAGGCACCGTCCGCTGACCGTCTGCCATGCCTGGCGGTGGCCGTACCCGATCACCTACATCGACCACGAGGGCGCGGCGATCGTGAAGCGGATGGGCCGGAACCTGCTCGACCATGGGGTGGCGCTGGCGCGGGGGATGGCGCCCGGCGTGACGGTGCGGGGGAAGCTGATGGACGGCCCGGCCTACGCGGCGCTGACGCACCAGGCCGAGAGCGCGGAGATGATCGTGGTCGGTTCCCATGAGCCCGGTGATCTCCCGGTGGGCTCGACCGCGTGGCGCCTGCCCGCGCACGCGCGCCGCCCGGTGGTCGTGGTTCGTTCGGCCGGCACTCGCCATGGCGAGGTCGTGGTCGGCGTGGACGGTTCGGCGGGCGCGGACGCCGCGTTGTCCTTCGCCTTCGAGGAGGCCGCGCTGCGCGGATGGCGGGTGCGGGCGGTCTACGGCTGCTGGGAGCCCGCGGCGGCGGCCGAGAACGACCTGGCTCTCTTCGGTGACGAGGACAAGCTGCGGCAGGTATGCGGCTCCCGCTTGGAACGGGCCGTGGCGCCGTGGCGCGTCAAGTACCCCGCGGTCGAGGCGCGCACATCCCTGGTCCTGGAGGCCCCGCGTGAGGCCCTGTTCGCAGCGGCCGAACGGGCCGATCTGGTGGTCGCGGGTAATCGCGGCGCCGGAGGGCTGGACCGGATACGCCTGGGCGCCACCAGCGGCGCACTCCTCCAGCACGCGCCGTGCACCGTCGCCATCGTCCAGGCCACACAGGAATGAGAACGCGTCCGGAGAGGGCGGCCGGCTCCGCGACGCCATGGCGGTCGCGGCCGTCGACGTCTCGGTCACGAGTGCCTGAATCGGTGGTCGAGGCGTTCCCAGGCCGCGTCCCAGCCGCGGTAGCGGCGGCGGTCGTTGAGGCGTCGGATGAGCGTGTAGATCAGCGCGAGCGGGAGGGCCACGCCCAGCGCCGCGGCGAGCCCGGCCACCCAGGCGTCGCAGACGCTCTGGGACCGCCATCGGGGCCGGAAGGTGGGCTTACCTGAGTCGGTGACCCACATCCGCTGGGTCTCGCCTGTGTCGGGTGTGCCGCGCCAGGCGGTGGCGGTGCCGGTATGCCGGCTGCCGTCGGGCTCGGTCCACATCACCCGGGCGGCGGGCTGGGCGCCCGATGTGCGTGTGCCGACCTCGACGACGGTGGCGGTCACCAGATGGCGGGTGGCCTTCTCGTGCCGTTCGACCCGGATCCCGCGATCGTAGGCAGCCTGTCCGGCGGCTAACCCGGCGACCGGGGCGGCGGCCAGGAAACACAGGACGAGGCCGCAGGCGATGCGGGTCTGTGCGCGGTCGATGTCGCGGCGCAGGTCGTTGCGGTCGAACCCGCACCGCCGCCGCAGCCGGTCCACGTGCGTCCACAGCGCGCCGATGCCCGAGCCTCGCATCACGACCTCCAGCACGAAACTCCTTCGCGTCTGGCGACGCTAATTCGCCGGTCGGCCGGCTTTGGAGGGGCAAAAGACTCCTGCGGCAGGGCATATGGCCCCGATGGGACGTGGAAATGAGGGACCAAGGTCCTTTCGCTTGTGTGCCGTTCGTTTCTGGGACGGGGGTGGCCGCCGCGGTTGAGTGACAGCCGTAAAAGGAAACGAGGCCAGGCGAGAAAGAAGACGATCATGGCTGTCTCGACCGGCAAGACCCGCGAAGGCTTCACCGTCCGCGTGCTGCACGCACCCGCACCCCTCACCGAGACCCCCGCCGCCCGGTACGTGTGGGCGATCACCCGCCTGGCCCTCGGCTGGGTGTTCGCCTGGGCGTTCCTGGACAAGACGTTCGGGCTGGGGCACGAGACCCCCGCCGCCCGCGCCTGGATCGACGGCGGCAGCCCCACCACCGGGTTCCTGGAGAACAGCCCCGAGGGCCCGTTCGCCGGCCTCTACAACGACCTGGCCGGGCAGACCTGGGCCGACTGGCTGTTCATGATCGGCCTGGCGGGCATCGGCACCGCACTGATCCTGGGCATCGCCATGCGCATCGCGGCCGGAGCCGGCGCGCTGCTGCTGGTGCTGATGTGGACCGCCGTCCTGCCCCCGGAGAACAACCCGTTCATGGACGACCACCTCATCTACGCCATGGTCCTGATCGGCCTGGCCCTCGTCAGCGCCGGAACCACCCTCGGACTCGGCAAGTGGTGGAACGACACCGCCCTGGTCCGCCGCTACCCAGTCCTCAAGTGACCCACCAACCTCCGATCCCCAAAAGGGGCGTCCCGGCAAGGGACGCCCCTTGGAACGACTGAGGCGTGCCTACGTGAGCCACCCCGAGGAGAGATGTGAACGCCCTGGATCTGTCCCGCTGGCAGTTCGGGATCACGACCGTGTACCACTTCATCTTCGTCCCGCTGACCATCGGGCTTTCGGTGCTGGTCGCGGGCATGCAGACCGCGTGGCATCGGACGAGGAACCCGCTCTATCTGCGCATGACCACGTTTTTCGGGAAGCTCTTCCTGATCAACTTCGCCATGGGCGTGGTCACGGGGATCGTGCAGGAGTTCCAGTTCGGAATGAACTGGTCGGACTACTCGCGGTTCGTCGGTGACGTGTTCGGCGCGCCGCTGGCCATGGAGGGGCTGCTGGCGTTCTTCCTGGAGTCCACGTTCCTCGGGTTGTGGATCTTCGGGTGGGGACGGCTGTCGCCGCGCCTGCATCTGGCCACCATCTGGCTGGCGGCGTTCGGCACGATCATGTCGGCGTACTTCATCCTGGCCGCCAACTCCTGGATGCAGCATCCGGTCGGGTACCGGCTCGATCCGGAGACGGGCCGCGCCGAGCTGACCAGCATCTGGGCGGTCCTGACCAACCCCACGACCCTGGTGACGTTCCCGCATGTGATCTTCGGGGCGTTCCTGACCGGCGGGATGTTCGTGGCCGGCGTCAGCGCGTGGCATCTCGCGCGGCGCCGTGACGTGCCGCTGTTCCGGCGGGCGATGCGCGCCGGACTGGTGTTCTCGCTGGTCGCCGCGCTGGGCGTCACCGTGTCGGGGGACGTTCAGGCGCGCGTGATGACCGAGCAGCAGCCGATGAAGATGGCCGCGGCCGAGGCGCTGTACGAGACCACCTCGCACGCCTCGTTCTCGCTGCTCACCATCGGGTCGCTCGACGGCGGCGAGGAGCTGTGGAGCCTGCGCGTGCCGCACGTGCTGTCGTTCATGGCCACCGGCGCGCCGGACGGCACCGTCGAGGGCGTCAACGACGTACAGCGCGCCTACGAGGAACGCTACGGCCCCGGCGGTTACACGCCGGTCATCCCCATCACCTACTGGACCTTCCGGCTGATGATCGGCATGGGCCTGCTGGCCGGTCTGCTGGCCGCGGCCGGGCTGTGGCTGACGCGGCGCGGGCGGCTGCCGGGCGGCCCGTGGTTCCACCGCGCGGCGCTGGCCGGGGTCGCGCTGCCGTTCCTGGCCAACACCATGGGCTGGATCTTCACCGAGATGGGACGCCAGCCCTGGGTGGTCATGGGGCTGATGCGGACCCGCGACGGCGTCTCGCCCGACGTCGGCACCGCCGAGGTGGTCACCTCGCTGACCGTGTTCACCGTTCTGTACGCGGCGCTGGCGGTCGTCGCCGGGGCGCTGATGGCCCGGTACGCGCGGCAGGGCCCGCCGCCGCAGGACCGGACGCCCGGCGCCGACGAGCCCATGCCCGTTTTCTCGTACTGAGTCCCCGGAGACGTTCATGGAACCGACCACCGTCTGGTTCACGCTCATCGCGGTGCTGTGGACCGGCTACTTCGTCCTGGAGGGTTTCGACTTCGGCGTCGGCGTGCTGCTGCCCGTGCTGGCTCCCCGCCGCCGCGCCCTCGACGGCGGCGGGAACACCGAGGTCGACCGCCGCCTGATGATCAACAGCATCGGGCCGGTGTGGGACGGCAACGAGGTGTGGCTGCTGGTGGCGGGCGGCGCCACCTTCGCCGCCTTCCCCGAGTGGTACGCCACTCTGTTCAGCGGCTTCTACCTCCCGCTGCTGGTGATCCTGCTCGCGCTCATCGTGCGCGGTGTCGCGTTCGAGTACCGGGGCAAGGTCGACGGCGCCCGCTGGCGGCGCAACTGGGACCGCGCCATCTTCTGGGGCTCACTCATCCCCGCGTTCCTGTGGGGCGTGGCGTTCGCCAACATCGTGCGCGGTGTCCCGCTCGACGCCGAGCACCACTACACCGGGACGTTGTTCACCCTGCTCAACCCCTACGCGCTCCTGGGCGGGCTCACCACGCTGGCGGTCTTCACCCTGCACGGCGCGGTGTTCCTCGCGCTCAAGACCGACGGTGAGATCCGGTGGCGGGCCCGCGGCCTGCTGACCCGGCTGTGCGCGCCGGTCGCCGTGGTCGCGGCGGGATTCCTGGCGTTCACCCAGATCGAGCACGGCAAGCCGATGACCTGGGTCACCGCCGGGGCGGCGGCGGCCGCGCTGCTCGGCGGCCTCGCGGCGGCGCTGCGCGGCCGGGAGGGCTGGGCGTTCACCGGCACCGCGGTGGCGATCGCGCTGACCGTGGCGACCCTGTTCGGCGACCTGTGGCCGAACGTCATGCCGTCCAGCACCGCCGACGCCTTCAGCCTCACCGTCCACAACGCGGCCTCCACCGATTACACGCTCAAGGTGATGACCTGGGTGGCGGTGCTCTTCACCCCTGTGGTGCTGGTCTATCAGGGCTGGACGTACTGGGTGTTCCGCCGGCGTCTCACCCGCGAGATCATCGCCCCCGTCGAGACCGGCTCCGGGGCAGAGGCGGCCCGGTGAAGCCTTTCGATCCGCGACTGCTGACCCACGCCGGAGCCGCGCGTGTCTTCCTCGCGGGCACGGTCCTGTTCGGGTTGGTGACGACAGGGTTGGTACTGGCGCAGGCCGTACTGCTGGCACGCATCCTTGCAGGCGCTTTTCACGGAAAGGGAGTCGCGTCCCTGGCCTCCGCGTTCGTTCTCCTCCTGGTCGTGGTGGCAGGACGTGCGCTGGCCGCATATGGCGCGGAAGCGATGGCTCTGCGCGCGGCCTCGGTCGTCAAGTCCCAGCTACGGCGCGCACTCGTCCGGCACGTGCTGCGGCTGGGGCCGGGCTGGATGGACGCGCCGGACGAGCGCGCCGCCGAAGCGACCGTGTCCGGACCCGGCGAGCTGGCGACACTGGCCACCAGGGGGCTGGACTCGCTGGACGCCTACTTCGCCCGCTACCTCCCCCAGCTGGTCCTGGCCTGCCTGACCCCGCTCGCCGTGCTGGCCGTGGTCGGCGGCGCCGACCCGCTCTCCGCGGGCGTCATCGCCGCCACGCTGCCGCTCATCCCGATCTTCATGATCCTGGTCGGCCTGCACACCCGGGCCCGTACCGAGCGCCAATGGACGCTGCTGCAACGCCTGGGCGGCCACTTCCTCGACGTGGTCGAGGGCCTGCCCACCCTCAAGGTGTTCGGCCGCGCCAAGGCCCAGGCGGAGGTGATCCGCGAGGTGACCGGCGCGCACCGGCGGGCGACGATGCGCACGTTGCGGGTGGCCTTCCTGTCGGCGCTGGTCCTGGAACTGTTGTCCACGCTCGCGGTGGCGCTCGTCGCGGTCGAGATCGGGCTGCGGCTCCTGGGCGGCGGCGTCCCGTACGAGACGGCGCTGCTGGTTCTGCTGCTGGCACCGGAGGCGTACCTGCCGCTGCGCAATGTGGGCGCGCAGTTCCACGCCAGCATGGAAGGCGTCACCGCCGCCGGGCGCGTCCTCGACGTGCTCGACACCGCGGCACCGGAGGAACGCACCGCGACCGGGCACGCCCCCGAGGACGCGTCGCTGCGCCTGGAGGGGGTGACCGTCCGCTACCCCGGGCGCGATCGCCCGGCGCTCGCCGACGTGTCCCTTGAGGTGGGGACGGGGGAGCGGCTCGTGGTCATCGGACCAAGCGGAGGCGGGAAGAGCACCCTGCTCGCCGTGATCCTGCGGTTCGTCCAGCCCGTCGAGGGGCGCACCGGCTTCGACGATGTGCCGGTCGCGGAATGGCGGAAGCGGCTCTCCTGGGTGCCCCAGGACCCCTACCTGTTCGCCGGAAGCGTGGCCGACAACATCCGGTTGGGCGATCCCGGCGCCGACGACCGGGCGGTACGGCACGCGGCCGAACTCGCCGGGGCGGACGCGTTCATCCGGAGACTGCCCGGCGGGTACGGCACCCCGATCGGCGAACGCGGTTCCCGGCTGTCCAGCGGGGAACGGCAGCGCATCGCGCTGGCCCGCGCGTTCCTGCGGGACGCGCCGTTGCTGCTGCTCGACGAGCCGACCGCGCACCTGGACGGCGAGAACGCCCAGGAGATCCGCGCCACCGTCGAAAGGCTCATGGCCGGCCGCACGGTCGTCCTGGTCACCCACGACCACACCTGGACCGGCGTCGCCGACCGCGTCGCCGAGATCGACGACGGCCGCCTCGTCGTCCACGAGAGGACTCGCGAGCCGCTGGCGGTGGCGTCATGACCGCTACGACGGCCCCGCTGCTGCGGCTGCTGACCCTGGCCCGTCCGATGCGCGGCGGCCTGCTCCTCGCCGTCCTCGCAGGGGCCGGTACGACCGCGGCGGGCATCGCGCTGCTCGGCGTCTCGGGGTACCTGATCGCGCGGGCCGCCGAGCACCCGAACGTGACGGCGCTGACCATCGCCGTCGTGGCGGTCCGCGCGCTCGGCGTGAGCCGCGGGCTGCTCCGCTACCTCGAACGGCTGACCTCGCACGAGGTGGCCTTCCGCGTGCTGGGCGACGTCCGCGTGCGGATCTACCGCCGGCTCGCCCGCATCGCCCCCGCCGGGCTGCGCGACCTGCGTTCCGGTGACCTGCTGGCCCGGCTGGTCTCCGACGTCGACACCACGCAGGATCTCTTCGTCCGCGGGATCATCCCGCCCGCGGCGGCCGCGCTCGCCGGAGGAGGGGCGGTCGCCGTCTGCGCCTTCCTGCTGGCCCCGGCCGCCGGGGCGCTGGCCGCCGGGCTGTTGGTCGCCGGCGTGGCCGTCCCCGCCTGCTCGGTGCCGGTCGCCCGGCGGGCCGCACGCCGGGCCGCCGCCGCCCGCGGGGACCTCACCACGCGGGTCGTGGACGCCTTCTCCGGTGCCCACGACCTGATCGCGTTCGGGGCGGAGGACCGCGCGATCGCCGCGATCACCGCGGCCGACCGCGAGTTCACCAGGCAGGCCCGGCGCAACGCGTTCGTTCAGGCACTCGGCGCCGGGCTGGGCACCGCCGTCACCGGCCTGACCGTGTGGGCCGTACTCCTGCTCGGCGTGGCGGCCGTCGAGAACGGCGACCTCGGCCGCGTCCCGTCGGCCGTGCTCGCCTTGACCGCCCTGGCCGCCTTCGAGGCCGTCGCCCCGCTGCCCGCCGCGGCGGCCCGGCTGGCCGACACCGGCTCGTCCGCCCGGCGGATCACCGCGGTGCTGGACGCGCCGGTCCCGGTCCGGGAACCGTCCGACCCGCTCCCGCCGCCCGAACGCCCGGTCGGCGTACGGCTGCGGGACGTCCGCGCCCGCTACGGCCCGGACGGGCCGTGGGCCTTGGACGGCATCGACCTCGACCTGGAACCCGGCCGCCGCGTCGCCCTGGTGGGACCCAGCGGCGCGGGCAAGAGCACCGTCGCCGCCATCCTGCTGAGGTTCCTCGACCACCAGGGCGGCACCGTCACCCTGAACGACCGCGACCTGACGGCGTACGCCCCCGACGACGTGCGCCGCGTCATCGGCGGCTGCCCGCAGGACCCGCACATCTTCGACAGCACGGTCAAAGAGAACCTGCGGCCGGCCCGTCCCGACGCGAGCGACGCCGAACTGCGCGCTTCCGCGGACGCGGCCCGTCTGCTGCCGTGGATCGAGTCCCTACCCCAAGGGTGGGACACCCCCGTTGGGAGCCATGGTGTCCAGATGTCCGGCGGTGAACGCCAGCGGCTCGCCCTGGCCCGAGCCGTACTGGCCGACCCCGGGCTGCTGATCCTCGACGAACCGACCGCCCACCTCGACCCGCCGGCCCGCGCCGAGCTGACGGCCGACCTCCTCCGGGTCACCCGGGGACGGACCACACTGCTGATCACCCACGACCTGGCGGGCCTGGACGCCGTCGACGAGATCGTCGTGCTCGATCACGGACGGATCGTCCAGCGCGGCACCCATGAGGTTCTGGTACGGCAAGAGGGGCTGTACCGCCGCCTGTGGACCGTTCGACAGGGAGCCGGAACCGCCGGCGTGCCGCTTCGGTGACCTTCGTCCCTACCCGGCGGGGCGCGCATCGTCCAAGGTGAGGGTGGGTGGATGTTCAGGGAGGTCGCCACGAATGCGAGCCGTTGTGATCTACGAGCCGGGGTGTGAGGGGACGCGGCGCATCGCCGAGGCGGTGGCGGAGGGACTGCCCGCCTATCCGGTGTCCGTGCTCCCCGCCGAGGACGCCACCGCCACCGACATCGAACAGGCCGACCTGGTGGTGCTGGACGGCATGGCCGACCGGTCCCTGTTGCACAGGGTCGGCGCCCACGCCTGGCGTGGTCGGCGGGTGGCGGTGTTCGACACCGGCGACCACGTCCGGGACCGGCCGATGTGGCCATCGGCCGCGGGACGGATGGTGTGGTGGCTACGGATACGAGGGGTGGCCTCTCCCGTCCCCCAGGCACGCTTCGATCTCAAGGGCGGGGCGGGGGAGCCGGGCGACGGCGAGGAAGACCGCGCCCGAAGCTGGGGCAGATCGCTGCCCATCGCCGCTCACGTGGGCTGAGCCCAGAGCCGTACCTGCCCCGGGCACTTCGGACCAACGTGAGAAGACCCGAACCGCTGTGCCCGGTCGCCGTCTCGAGGACCGGCAAGTTCGACGCTGGACACCAAAGCCGCCACGGCCGGCACCAGGGTCAAGCACACCCCGGCTCAGATGGTTTCCGACACCGTTAAGCCGGTCGGCTGGTCCGGGTCGTAGAGGGCGTCGAGGAGGTTGCGGACGAATTCGTCGTGATCGTTCAGGCCGGCGGCGGCCATGGTGTCGGGGGCGGCGGCCAACAAGTGGGGGATGGCGGCCTGCAGGGCCAGCGTGGCGGCGGCCGCGCGGGCGGGGGTGACCGGGAGGCCGGCGGCGCGCTGGGCGTGCTCGAAGGCGATGAAGTCGGCGGCCGTGACTTCGTCGAGGATGGCCGCCAGCCACGGCTTGCGGGCAGCTTCACAGCGCAGCTCCGAGATGGCCAGCAGACGCGCGCGACCCGGTCCGGCGACGTTGTCCAGCAGCGCGCGGAGCATGGCGACCAGGCCTTCCCGATCGGTGGGCTCGGGTATGGGGACCCGGCGGTACAGCTCGACGCATCGCTCGGCTATGCCTCGCAGCAGGGCGTCCCTGGTCGGGAAGTAGTTCTTGGCGGTGCCGGACGGCACGCCCGCGGCGGCGTCGACGGCCCGGTGGGTGAGGCCGCGCCCGCCTGCATTGGCCAATACCTCGATGGCCGCGTCGCGCAGATGGTCTCGACGCTCCTGATTCACGGTGGCGATGGTACCCCAAATGTGGTACTACAGATGTGGTATTACTCTCTGGGGGTGTGATCGGTGCCGTTCGGCTATTTGTGGGCCGTGGCGCTCACCGCGACAGGCACGGTGTTCGCGCTGGCGCCCGTACGGTGGCCGAGGCCGGTCGCGCACCTGAGCTATTTCCTGGGCCTCATCGTCAACGAGATAGCGTTCTTCGCCGGCTGCTGGCTGGTGCTCACGACGGCGCTGGCGTTCGGGCAGAAGGACATCGACACGCTGGGCGGCTGGGCGATCGTGGGGCTGGCGGCCGTGGTGATGGCCGGGCTCGCGGTCGTCGCCCGGCGCGGGCTGCGGGACGGCGCGTCGGTCGAACGGGCGATGACCGAAGGACTTGGCCCCGATTGGGGCGAGGCCATCAGCCCCGACCTCCGGCCACGGTCGCGCCGCCGCCTTCCGCCGGCTCGCATCCTGTTCTGGCCATTTCTCGCCTACCGATTCGACGTCCGGCGCGTGACCAACCTTCGCTACGGTGACGCCGGTCGCAGGAACCTGCTCAACGTTTACCGGCACCGCTCGCGTCCGGTGAATGCGCCGGTTCTGATCCACATGCACGGTGGGGGCTACCACCGGGGCCGGAAGGGCAGCCAGTCGAGGCCCCTGCTCTACCGGCTGGCGAGCCAGGGTTGGGTGTGCGTCAGCGCGAACTACCGGCTGCGGCCCGGCGCGGAGCACCCGGATCACCTGATCGACCTGAAGAAGGTGATCGCCTGGGTGCGGGAGAACGGCCACGAGTACGGGGCCGATCCGGCGGTGCTGTTCGTGGCGGGCAGTTCGGCGGGCGCGCACATGGCGGCGCTGGCCGCGCTCACGCAGAACGACCCCGTCTTCCAGCCGGGCTTCGAGGACGCGGACACCTCGGTCACCGCCGCCGTCTGCCTGAACGCCTACTACGGGCAGTACTACGGCCAGAGTCCCGAGTCCTCGCCGCTGAGCCACATCACGCCGGACGCGCCGCCGTTCTTCATCGCCCATGGCGGCCGGGACACGCTCGTCCCGGTGGAGGACGCCAGGCAGTTCGCCCAGGCGCTGCGCCGTACATCCGCCAACCCGGTCGTTTACGCAGAGCTTCGCGACGCACACCACGCCTTCGACCTGTTCCACTCGCCCCGCTACGACGCGGTCGTCAACGCCGTCGAGGACTTCGCCGCCTGGGTACGTTCACGAGAACCTGCGTCTCGGCTGTTTCCGCACACCTGATCTGAGATGAAGGCGGCTGCTTCTGAGCCCCGAGTGATCATCGGTGGCCGCCCAGCCGGGATGTGATGTGCCGGATAACGTGGCCGAGCCGCGTACCGGCGTGCGGGAGTGGTCGCGTGATGGTGCGGTTCCCCGCTTATTCTTGACCGTTCGATCTAGATACGGCTAGGGTTCGGGGTGTGGCGAGGACCAAGGAGTTCGATCCGGACGAGGCCCTGCAGAAGGCGCTGGAGTTGTTCTGGGAGCGCGGGTACGAGGCGACGTCCATGGCCGACCTGGTCCAGCATCTGGGTATCGCTCGGGCGAGCATCTATGCCACCTTCGGCGGCAAGCACGACCTCTACGTGAAGGCGTTCGAGAGATACCTGCAGACTCGTGACCCCGATGTCGTTGAGGTGCTCTCCCAGCCGGGACCGGCCCTTCCGGCCGTACGAGCGCTGGTCGAGGCATATGCCGAAGAGTCCTTGTGCGATGAGCGCAGGCGCGGCTGCATGGTCGTCAACGCCGCCGTGGAGGTCATGCCGCGCGATCCGCAGATCGCCCGGAGGGTCGAGGCGAGCTGGGACACCGTGGAGACCGCGCTGACCTCGGCGCTGACCCGGGCGCGCGCGCAAGGCGAGATCTCAAGCGAGAAGGACCCGCGTGCTCTGGCCCGTTTTCTGCTCGTCGTGATGCAGGGCCTGCGTGTCCTCGGTCGCGCGCATCCTGACCCCGGCAGGCTTCGCGACGCCACCGCACAGGCGCTGGCTGTTCTGGACTGAGGAAGTGTTCCTGGTGAGAAGCAGCGCTTTCGTGCGCCCAGATAAGAGAACGATCGATCTAAATAGACGCCGTTCGATGGCGTTCGCGCTGCTCGGGACCGTGCAGGTCACGCTCATCGCGACGATCACGGTCATCACCGTGGCGTTGCCCGCCATCCAGCGGGATCTGCGTGTCGACGACGCGGGGATGGTGCTGGTCAGCTCCGCCTATGGCCTGGCGTTCGGTGGGCTGCTGTTGCTCGGCGGGCGGCTCACGGACTCGTTGGGACGTAGAAGGGTGTTCGTCACCGGCATGGTCATCTTCGGCCCCGCCTCGGTGGCGGCCGCCCTCGCCCCGTGGCCGGGCATGTTGATGATCGCCCGGTTCGCCCAGGGTATCGGTGCGGCGCTGGCGGCACCGGCGGCGATGGCGTTGTTGGGCGTCGTGTTCCCTGACCCGCATCGCCGAGGACGGGCACTGGCGATGTGGGGTGTGCTGAGCAGCGCCGGCGCGACGGCGGGAACCGTGCTGTCGGGTATGGCGATCACCTGGGTGTCGTGGCGGTGGGTGTTCCTGGCGCCCGTTGTGATGTCGGCCGTCGCGGTGGCCGCAGCCTCAAGGCTTTTCCCCGCGGATCGTCCACAGGGCAGGAAGCGGATCGACTGGCTCGGCGCGGTACTGGTGACCGCCGGTCTGGCCGTGCTGATCTACGGTTTGCAGCGCTCCGCCTGGATCGTCTTCGGCGGTGTCGTGCTGCTCGTCCTGTTCGGGCTGGCCGAGCGGCGCTCTCCGGCCCCGCTGATGCCGTTGCCGTTCCTGGGCAGACGGATCCTGCCCCTGATCGCCGTGACCTTCTGCGCCGGGGCGATGGCCACCGGGTTCTTCCTCCTCTCCCTTCACCTGCAACAGGTTCGCGGCCTGTCCCCGCTGGAGACGTCGGCCGCCTTCCTGCTGCCCGCCCCGGCCATTTTCGCTTCCGGCCCTCTGGCCGGAAGGCTCATCCCCCGTCTGGGGATTCATCGCGTGCTGGCGATCGGTTTGGTCGCAGCGGCCCTCGGCCTGCTTCTGCTCAGCCTGCTGGACATGCCTTACGCCGGGCTGCTCATCTTCCCGTTCGGAGCCGGTGTGACGTTCTCCGCCGCCACTCTCGCCGCGATGCACGGCGTACGAGACGACCAGACCGGCCTGGCGGGCGGGCTGCTGAACACCGCGATGGAAATCGGCCCTCCCCTCGGTCTCGCGGTACTGGTCTCTCTCGCCACCGCGTACTCGCATCACCCACCTAGCGGTTATGCCTTCGCCCTGCGAATCGCCGCCGCCGTTCTTTTCGTCACCGCCCTGTTCTCGGCGCCCACGCGCCGTACCGAGAAAACAAAGGGGAACACGGAATGACCACTCGTTTCGCCGGCAAGGTAGCCCTCATCACCGGCGGAGGATCCGGCATCGGCCGGGCCACCGCACTCGCCTTCGCCCGAGAAGGCGCGACCGTGGTGGTCGCCGGGCGCAGCACCAGCCCCCTTGAGCAGACCGTGAAGCTGATCGAGGACGAAGGCGGCCAGGCCAGCGCCGTCACCGCCGACGTCTCCTCCTCCCCGGACGTCGCCCGGCTCGTCGCGACCACCGTGGAGCGCCACGGCGGCTTGCACATCGGGTTCAACAACGCGGGAATTTTTGAGGCCGGACCACTCGCAGACATGGACGAGGCCGCCTGGGACCGCCTGTTGGCCGTGAACCTCACCGGTGTCTTCCTTGGAATGAAACACCAGATCGCTCACATGCGCGCCAATGGCGGCGGCGTGATCGTGAACACCGCCTCCAACCTGGGCGCTCACATGCGACTGCCGTTCCTCAGCGCCTATGCGGCCTCCAAAGCGGCCGTGAGCGCGCTGACCCGGGCGGCTGCGAAGGAGTACATCGGGGAGGGCATCCGCATCAACGCGATCAGCCCGGGCCCCATCGACACACCCATGTCCCTGCGACCCGGCGAGACCGAGGAGGACCGCGCCGAACGGATGAAGAACGCACTGCCGATCGGCAGAGTCGGAACACTCGCCGAAGCTGCCTCCGCCGTGCTCTGGCTCGCATCACCCGAAGCGGGCTTCGCCGTCGGCCACGACCTGGTCATCGACGGCGGTGCCAGCGCCTGATCCGCAGTACGAGTCGATGGCCAACGAGATTCCGGGTGGGGACGAACAAGAGAAAGTCGTTGGACCAGGTGATGGACGCTGGCCACGACAGCCGAGGGCCTCGCCTACCACGTGTTCATCGGCACGCACTCGCCCAAGCGCCGAACATGCGCCACCGCAGGCCGTGGCCATATCCGACCGAAAGCTTCGCCGGTCACAGGATCGCGAAGGGGCCCGGTCGGCTGAAGTCCCGTTCGTGGGCCTCGGGGAGGTACTCCGGCGGTATGCCGCACGCCATGTTCAGGGCCTTGCGTTCGCGAAGTCCGCAGTAGATGAGGACCGGGCACGGTTCGCCGCGGGCGAAGTACTTCTCCCGAATCCGCCGACCCTGCTTGCCCGGTGAGATCCACAGGCCCACCCGGTCCGGTCCGTGCACCTGACTGCGATAGGTGCCGAGGTTCACCCACCCGCTGTCCGGGTCGCGCATGATGACCAGGTCGTCGGTCCCGATGTAGCGTCCGCCGTCCTTCTCGTGCAGGAACGGCGCGACCAGCGAGGTCACGTCGACCTCGTCGTCGCGGTGGATGTTCTCCAGCACCGGGCCGCGGTCGACGGTGACCGGCGGGATCGGCTTGTGCGTCTTCATACGGTCCCGGTAGGCGCGGACGACGTCGAGCGGATGGCTGGGAGCGGGCAGGCCGAGGGTGAGCGCCAGCCGCTCGGCGGAGTTGGTCGCGCCGGAGAACGCGGTGACCGGGCTTGGCGCCGACGAGGTCGTCGAAGAGCACCGCGGGTCCGCCCTCACCGCCGCGGTGCGCGATGAGCTCGATCAGCGTCCCGAGTTCGAGATGGGTGCACGCCACCGACCCGCAGAAGCTGTCCGGACCGGTCGATCCGTTCGATCAGTTCACGCAGGTCGGCATGCGGTCCGTCGTAGTCGTTGTAGCTCATCGTGCCGTGCCCGGGCACCCGTGCGGCCATACCCGGCCGGCATGCCGATGTGAACCGTAGATCATGTTGATGTCCGTTTCATGGCGAAGCTGGAGTGATGTCCTCCGGCCCCAGGGGGCGTCGCCCGAACGTACGACGGGTGTCCACAAAAAGGAATCAACGCGGGACATATTCTGGTACGCGGAACAACGTCGACGCAATCCCCGTCCCGCCACGACGACGGTGGCACGACGCGGACCGACCGCGACTACAGATCCCGGCTGATCGCCTCCGCCGTCGCGCGCAGCGGCGGCAGCATCATGTGCAGGTAGCCCTGCGTCATCCGCTGGTGCGGCAGGCTGACGGCCAGGGCCGCCAGGGCGCGCCCCAGGTGGTCTCGCACACAGACCGCGACCGCGTCCAGTCCCGGCGAGCTCTCCTCGTGGTTCACCGCGTAGCCCAGGTCGCGCACGCTGCGCAGCTCGGCCTTCAGCGCCTCGAAGTCGGTGATGGTGCGGTCGGTGACCCTGGGCAGGCCGTCCGGGAAGAGCGCGACGACCTCGTCATCCGGCAGTTCCGCGAGCAGGACCTTGCCGCCCGAGGTGCTGTGCGCGGGGAGCAGCAAGCCGGTCCGCGACGTCACGCGCAGCGTCCGATCGCCCTCGACCCCGTCGATGAAGCGGCTGCCGGCGCCCTCCAGCACGAGCAGGTTGACCGTCTCGTGCAACTCGGCCGCCAGCCGTTCCATATGCCGCCTGGCCTTGCGCCGCACGTCCAACTCGCCGACCGCGGAGAGCCCGACCTCCACCAGCACGCGTCCCGCCCGGTAGGCCCGGGTGACCCGATCCTGGGCGACGAAGCCGCGGTTGGCCAAGGTGAGCAGCAGCCGGTGCGCCGTCGAACGGGCCACGCCGAGGTCATCGCTGACATCGGTCACCCGGACCTCGCCCCGCTCCCGGATCATGAGAAGGACGAGCAGTGCCTTGTCCACGGATCCGATGGCGTACGGGGGCGGCGATTCCGGGGCTCCCGGCTCCCCTGCTGAGTCCGACACTTGTTCTGTATAACAGAAAAATCCGCCAGAGGATCCCGTATCTCGCAACAAGTGACACGATAGGTGCGGAGATGCGCGGCGTCGGCCGGGCACCGCCCGACCTGTGGCCGGCCACCCCGCGAACCAGCGAGAACGCACAGCGGCTGAGGAGAGTTCATGGCGCGACCGTCCTCCGTGAGTTCCTCGATCGAGGACGAGGTCCTGATCGTCGGTGCCGGCATCGCCGGTCTGGTGCTCGCACTGGACCTGCACGACGCCGGGATCGGCTGCCGCGTGTACGAGGCGGTGCCCGAGATCGCCGTCGTCGGTGTGGGCATCAATCTGCTGCCGCACGCGTCGCGCATCCTGCACCAGCTCGGCCTTGGTGACGAGCTGTCCGCGGTGGGCGTGACCACCGCGGAATCGGCCTTCTTCAACCGGTTCGGCCAGCTCATCTACCGCGAGCCCGCCGGCCGGTACGCGGGCTACGACCATCCCCAGTATTCGATCCACCGCGGGGACCTCCAGGCCGTCCTGCTGCGGGCCGTACGGGACCGGCTCGGGGAGGACGCCGTCGTGCTGGGGCACCGGTGCGTCCGCGTGGAGCAGGACGAGACCGGCGCGACCGCCTACTTCCGGTCCGCCGACACCGATACCGCGCTCCCACCGGTCCGCGCCCGGCTGGTGGTCGGCTGCGACGGGATCCACTCGGCGATCCGCAAGCAACTGCATCCCGATGAGGGAGAGCCCCGTTACTCCGGTATCAACATGTGGCGGGGTGTGACCCGCGGCAGGCCGTTCCTCTCCGGGGCGAGCATGGTGCGGGCGGGCTGGCTCGACCAGGGCAAGCTCGTCGTCTATCCCATCCGCCACTACACCGACGGCACGGGCGACCAGCTGCTCAACTGGGTGGCCGAGATCGCGACCCCGCGCCACCGGCAGCGGGACTGGAACCGGCGCGGCGACCTGGCGGACTTCATCGGCGCGTTCGAGGGCTGGCGGCTCGACTCGCTCGACGTACCGGCGATGATGCGCGCCGCGGAGACCATCCTCGAGTACCCGATGGTCGACCAGGACCCGCTGGATCGGTGGAGTTTCGGCCGGATCACGCTGCTCGGCGACGCCGCCCACCCGATGGTGCCGCGCGGCTCCAACGGTGCCGGGCAGGCGATCCTGGACGTACGCGCGCTCCGCCGCCACCTGACCACGGTGCCGGATCCGGTGACGGCACTGCGCGCGTACGAGGCGGAGCGACTGCCGGCGACGTCCAAAGTCGTGCTGGCCAACCGCAGCACGCCTCCCGACGTCATCCTCTACGAGGTCTGGCGGCGTACCGGCGACCGGCCGTTCACCTCGATCGAGGACGTGATCAGCGCCGAGGAACTGGCCCGTATCTCCCAGCGCTACAAGGAGGTCGCCGGCTACTCGGCCGAGGCTCTGCGGAACCCCTGACTCGGCACTGCGCTCCCTGTGCGGGGGCGGCATCACCGCCACCGGCCTCGGCACGCCGTGGCCGGTGATGCCTCGATCATTTCACGGCTCCTGTCCATCGGCGGCCCGGCCGAAGCGTGGCGGTGGTCTCGGATACTCGCGGAGGTCTCGATGAACGACGATCAGCTGAAGATCAGGCAGCTTGTGGAGAACTGGGCGCTGTGGCGCGACGCCGGCGACTGGGAGCGGTTCGCCGCTACGTGGCACCCGGACGGATGGATGAGCGCCACGTGGTTCCAGGGCCCGGCCGCCGACTTCATCGCCGCCAGCAAGGAAGGCTTCGAGAACGGCGTCAGCATCCTGCATTTCCTCGGCGGCCACACCAGCGACATCGCGGGCGACCGCGCGATCGCGCAGACCAAGATGACCATCAACCAGCGCGCCGAAGTCGATGGCGTCCTGGTGGACGTCGTCTGCACCGGGCGCTTCTATGACTTCCTGTCCCGTGACGACGGCGCATGGACGATCGTTCGCAGGCAGCCCATCTACGAGAAGGACCGCTTGGACGTCGTCGATCCCGCAGCCACCCTCGAACTCGACCAGACGCTGCTCGCTCGGTTCCCAGCCGGATACCGCCATCTCGGCTACGTACAGACCAAGGCCGGGTTCACGGTGAAACGTGATCTGCCCGGCCTGGTCGGCGAGGCGGTCGACCGCCTCTACGAGGAGGGCGCCGCCTGGCTCGCCGGCTCCGAGCGCCCCGGCGTACCGCGATGACCGAACGAAGACCCACCAGGAACCAGCGACCGCGAGTGCTGCACAGGACCCGGTGCCGGCGTTGTCGTGCGCTGGCTCGGCCCGTACATCGCTCCGAATCGGTCAACTGTCTTACCCGTCGGCCTGAACGCCGGTGACCAGCGTGCAGGACCCGCGGCTCTGCATCGACGACATGGCACGGAAGCGGGGCTATGTCCTTGGTTACCACAAGGTGATGGCCAAGCACGCTTGCGAGGTGTTGCAGGCCGCCGACGTGCTTGTCAGCGCGGCGTGCCTCGACGAGCGGATGCTGGACCGCAGATCGCCGTCCTCGCCGACGTCGTACTCGGTGATCGGTGATCAGGCCGGTGCAGGGGCAGTGGCGGGCCGGCCGGAGCCGGAGCCGTCTGCCGCCCCGGGCCGGCCGGGCGGCGGCCGAGAAGACGCGCAGGCGTTCGGGTCCCAGCGGCGGGCCGGATGATGATTCGCACGGCTATCAGGGGTAGAGGGCACGCCATCGTGCCTTACCGGCGGCCCCGCCTGACCAGGACGGCGGCGATCTCGCGCCAGGTGGGGGCGTCGCGGTCAGGTGGCCGTGTAGCCGCCGTCGACCGCCAGGATGGATCCGGTGACGTAGCCGGCGCCGGGTGAAGCGAGGAAGGCGAAGGGGGCGGCGATCTCCTCGACGGTAGCGCGGCGGCCAAGGGGCGTGAAGGTCTTGATGCGCTGGTCGGACGCAGGGTCGTCGTGGGCGGTGACGTTGTGCATGATGTTGGTGACATAGCCGGGGGCGACGGCGTTGACGCGGATACCGTGTTGTGCCCATTCCGCGGCCAGGGTGCGCACGAGCTGATTGAGGCCGCCTTCGCTGGCCGCGTAGGGAGCAAGAGATGGAATACCGATGGAGCCGGCGATGGACGAGGTCATGGTGATGGATCCGCCGCGGCCTTCACTGAACGTCTTT
>NZ_JBIMPP010000093.1:0-26144 GCF_043906805.1 Actinomadura sp. SCN-SB
GAGCTTGGCGCCGCCGTCCGCTACCACTCGCTCCCAAATGCGGGATGCCTACGAACTTCTCGCACTTGCCCCAGGAGATAGATGACCTTGCCAGACCCGACCTTCGACCGCCACGGCCCCGCCTCTGCCGAGAAAATCCTCAAGAGCGTGATCGTGCCGCTGTACGAGGCCAGTCATGCCGACGTGATCGGCAACCCGTTCTACTCCAGCGAACGATTCGCCGAGCGGGTCCGTGGGTACTGCAAGGCACCAGGCTTTGAGATCGTCATCGCCTACATCGATGGTGAGCCGGTGGGGCAGGCGTTCGGGTACGCGCTGCCCTCCACTTCCAAGTGGTGGGACGGTCTGACCACGCCCGTCCCCGAGGGGTTCACCACCGAGACCGGGACGCGGACGTTCGCGTTCAACGAGCTAATGGTCGTACCCCATTGGCAGGGCAAAGGAATAGCACACGCGCTTCACGATGAGCTGTTGGCGGGAAGGAGCGAGGAGCGGGCAACACTACTCGTGCGCGAGGACAACACCTCTGCACAGAACGCCTACCGCCGCTGGGGCTGGTCCAAGGTAGGGAAGCTGCGTCCCTACCAGGATGCCCCGCACTTCGACTCGATGATCCTGTCCCTACCGCTAACCGGCCCAACCTGGGACCAGCGGGAGTCCCAGTGACATGGTTGGGGCGGATCACACCGGAACGGGCAGGAACGCCCAGGCCAACCCGTCAAGGCACCCGCGACTCACACGACAAGCGATGAGCCGCCGAGCGAAGAGCGCAGCTCGCTGAAGCAATAAACACAGTCGCACCCACCTCAACCCTCGACCCCAGCCACGAACGGTCGCCCAAGCGCTGCGATCGCGACCGAAGGCAGGGACGAGCGCCAGCGAGACCCTGATCGCGAAGCGAGCCCCCAGGGCGAGCCGAAGCGATGCAGCGATCGCCGCAAGCGAGACAAGCGAGGAGCGCCAGCGACGAGCGCAGCTCTCGCTTGCAAATAGAACTAATACTGATGTTCGGTCATCAGGCGGCGGGAGGCTTCGGTGATGCTGCCGGTCAGGGAGGGGTAGACGGCGAAGGTTTGGGCTAGTTGCTCGACTGTCAGGTGTTGTTGGACGGCCACGGAGACGCCGAGGATGAGTTCGCTGGCGCGGGGGGCGACGATGACGCCGCCCAGGAGGATGCCGGTGGAGGGGCGGCAGAAGAGTTTGACGAAGCCGTCCTCGAAGCCTTGCATTTTGGCGCGGGCGTTGCTGAACAGGGGCAGCATCACGGTGCGGGCGTTGACGTCGCCGGCGTCGACCATTTTCTGGGTGACGCCGACCGAGGCGACTTCGGGGTCGGTGAAGATGTTGGAGGCGACCCAGCCCAGTTTGAGCGGTTGGACGGCCTCGCCCAGGGCGTGCCACATGGCGATGCGTCCCTGCATGCCGGCCACTGAGGCCAGCATGAGGATGCCGGTGCAGTCACCGGAGGCGTAGATGTGCGGGACGTTGGTGCGGGAGACCTTGTCTACCTGCACGAATCCTTGGGGGCTCAGCGCGATTCCGGCTTTTTCCAGGCCGATGCCGCGGGTGTTGGGTTCCATGCCGACGGTCATGAGGCAGTGTGTGCCTTCGACCTTGCGGCCGTCCTCCAGGGTGACGATCACGCTGTCGCCGGAGCGTTCCACTCCGGCGGCCCGGGAGCGGGACATCACGTTCATGCCGCGGCGCAGGAAGACGTCCTGGAGCACGGCGGCGGCGTCGGCGTCCTCGGTGGGGAGGATCCGGTCGCGGGAGGACACCAGGGTGACCTTGGAGCCCAGTGACAGGTAGGCTCCGGCCAGTTCGGCGCCGGTGACGCCGGAGCCGACGACGATCAGCTCTTCGGGGAGTTCGGGGAGGTCGTAGAGCTGGCGCCAGTTGAGGATGCGTTCGCCGTCGGGTTCGGCGCCGGGCAGGACGCGGGGGGTGGCGCCGGTGGCGATGAGGATGACGTCGGCCCGGAGGTGGCGGTCGCCGACGGCGACGACGTGCGGTTCGACCAGCCGCGCCTCGCCTCGGACGATCTTGACCTCTTCGTAGGCGAGCCGTTCGGCGACGTCGAACGACTGGGCCCTGGCCAGGTCCTTCACCCGCTTGTTGACGGTGGCCAGGTCCACTTCGAGGCCGCCGACCTCGCCGTCGGGGCCGCCGTTGAAGCGCAGCCCCAGCCCTTCGGACTCCGACATCACGGCCATCCGGGTGGAGGTGGCGATGAGCGTCTTGGAGGGCACGCAGTCGGTGAGGACGCAGGCTCCTCCGGGGCCGTCGCGCTCGACGACGGTCACGTCGGCGCCGAGCTGTGCGGCGACGAGCGCGGCCTCGTAACCGCCCGGTCCTCCTCCTATGATCACGATGCGGGTCACGTCTCCATTGTTTCTTACCGATGGGAGTGACCCGACCAAGCCCCGCGCCTGGCCCGCTGACGTACGCTTGGCGACCGTGGCACTGTACGCGGCGTACGCCTCCAACATGGATCCCGAGCAGATGGCGGCACGGGCCCCGCATTCGCCGATGCGCGGTACCGGCTGGCTGGCGGGCTGGCGCCTCACCTTCGGCGGGCAGGACGTGGGCTGGGACGGGGCACTGGCCACGGTGGTCGAGGACGAGGACGAGCAGGTCTTCGTGGTGCTGTACGACGTCCCGGCCTGGGACGAGAGCGAGCTGGACGAGTGGGAGGGCGCGGCCCTCGGCGTCTACCGCAAGATCAGGGTGCGGGTGTCCACGCTGGAGGGGGACGTCCTGTGCTGGCTGTACGTGCTGGACGACTATGAGGGCGGCCTGCCGTCGGCCCGTTATCTGGGCATCCTGGCGGACGCGGCGGAGGCCGCGGGGGCTCCGGACGACTATGTGAAGGACCTGCGCTCCCGTCCGTGCAAGTCGATCGGCGACTGAGGGTACCGGTCGCCTCGCGCCGGTAATGTCGGCAGGGTGAGCAACGACGCCTATGCACTGGCCGAGGACGCGGCGGAGCGGCTGCGCGCCCGGACGGCCATCGAGTCCTTCGACGTGGCCCTGGTGATGGGGTCCGGCTGGGTGCCCGCGGCCGACGCGCTGGGCACGCCCGTGGCCGAGTTCCCGGTCACCGACCTGCCCGGTTTCGCCCCGCCCGCGGTGGACGGCCATGCGGGACGGCTGCGCGCCGTGCGGGTGGGGGGCCGGAACGCCCTGGTCTTTCTGGGTCGCACCCACCTGTACGAGGGCCTTGGGGTGGACGCGGTGGTGCACGGCGTCCGGACGGCCCTGGCGGCGGAGGTGCGGACCGTGATCCTGACCAACGCGGCGGGCGGGTTGCGCCCGGAGACGCAGAAGGTCGGCGACCCGGTCCTGATCTCCGACCAGCTCAACCTGACCGGGGCGAACCCGCTGACGGGGGCGAGGTTCCTCGATCTGACGGAGGTGTACTCACGGCGGCTGCGGGCGCTGGCGCGCGAGGTGGATCCGTCGCTGGCGGAGGGCGTGTACGCGGCGCAGCGGGGCCCGACGTACGAGACGCCCGCGGAGATCCGGATGATGCGGACGCTGGGCGCGGACGTGGTCGGCATGTCGACCGTCCTGGAGGCGATCGCGGCCCGTGAGGGCGGCGCGGAGGTGCTGGGGATCTCGCTGGTGACCAATATCGCGTCCGGGCTGGCCGAGGGAACGCTGGATCACGAGGAGGTGCTGGCGGCGGGCCGTGCCGCGGCCTCCCGGATGGGCCACCTGCTGGCCACGCTCCTGCCGAAGATCTAGCCGGATGGACGCGGACGTGCGGCGCCGGGCGGAGGAATGGCTGGCGCAGGACCCGGATCCGGAGACCTCCGGGGAGTTGCGCGGGCTCCTGGACGCCGGTGACGAGGCGGCGCTGGCCGACCGGTTCGGGGCCAGGCTGGAGTTCGGCACGGCCGGGCTGCGGGGCGAGCTGGGCGCCGGTCCGAACCGGATGAACCGGGTCACGGTGATGCGCGCCGCCGCCGGGCTGGCCGCTCGCTTGCGGGAGGGCGGCGTGGTCATCGGCTACGACGCCCGGTACGGGTCGGAGCGGTTCGCGCTGGACACGGCGGCGGTCGTGACGGGGGCCGGGTTGCGGGCGTGGCTGCTGCCCCGCCCGCTGCCCACGCCCGTGCTGGCGTTCGCCGTACGGCATCTGGGCGCGTCGGCGGGGGTGATGGTGACCGCGTCCCACAACCCGCCCCGCGACAACGGCTACAAGGTCTACTGGGGCGACGGGGCGCAGATCGTGCCGCCGCTGGACGCGGAGATCTCCGCCGAGATCGACGCGGTGGGCCGGGTGGACGAGCTGCCTCTCGGCGACGGCTGGACGGTGCTGGGCGAGGAGGTCGTCGAGGCGTACCTCCAGGCGCTGGAGGCCCTGCCGCTCGGGGACGCCCGGGACGTGGCGACGGTCTACACGCCCCTGCACGGCGTCGGCCGCGACGTGCTGCTGCGGGCCTTCGAGCGGGCCGGGTTCCCGCGTCCGGCGGTGGTGCCCGAGCAGGGCGACCCGGATCCGCGCTTCCCGACCGTCGCGTTCCCGAACCCGGAGGAGCCGGGCGCGATGGACCTCGCGATCGGGCTGGCCGAGGGGTCCGGCGCCGACCTGGTGATCGCCAACGATCCGGACGCGGACCGCTGCGCCGTCGCCGTTCCCACGCCGCGCGGCTGGCGGCGGCTCACCGGGGACGAGGTGGGCGGCCTGCTGGCCGAGCACGTCCTGCGGCACACCACCGGCGATCGGCTGCTGGCC
Source organism: Actinomadura sp. SCN-SB (assembly GCF_043906805.1). Lineage (NCBI taxonomy): Bacteria > Bacillati > Actinomycetota > Actinomycetes > Streptosporangiales > Thermomonosporaceae > Actinomadura > Actinomadura sp. SCN-SB. The sequence goes on from NZ_JBIMPP010000093.1 coordinate 4,742, forward strand.
ACGACGATCGTGTCCTCGTCCCTGCCGGCGGCGCTGGCCGAGGCGCATGGCGCGAGGTCGGCCCGCACCCTCACCGGCTTCAAATGGATCATGAGGGCGGGCGAGGGGCTGGTCTACGGCTACGAGGAGGCCCTGGGCTACAGCGTCGGCGGTCCGGACGGGGTGATCGTCCGGGACAAGGACGGCATCGGGGCCGCGCTGACCGTGGCCGCCCTCGCCGCCGAGGCCAAGCGGGACGGGCGCACGCTGCCCGACCTCCTGGACGACCAGGCGCGCCGCTACGGGCTGCACGCGACCGCGCAGTTGTCGATCAGGGTCGGCGATCCGTCCCTGATCTCCGAGGCGGTCGGCCGGCTGCGCGCCGCTCCCCCGTCCGAGCTGGCGGGACGCGCCGTCGAGTGCGTCGAGGACCTGGCCCGCGGCGTGGACGGGCTGCCGCCCACCGACGGCCTGCGGCTGCGGCTGGCGGGCTCGGCGCGCGTCGTGGTCCGCCCGTCCGGGACGGAGCCGAAGCTGAAGTGCTACCTGGAGGTGGTCCGTCCGGTGCGGCCGGAGGAGGACGTGGCCGCCGTCCGCGAGGAGGCGCAGCACGATCTGGACGCCCTCCGCGACGCCCTGGCGGGGCTGCTCCCGTCCTAAACCAGCACGGCCAGGAGCGTGGCGGCGATCACCAGCGCGGCGGGGACGGCCAGCGCCGCGACCGCGGGCACCGACCAGTTGATCATGCCGCCCTCGCCGGTCTTGGTGAGGGTCCCGCCCTTCGGGCGCTGCCGGTCGGCGATCTCGTTGAGCTGCTGGGCGGCGTACGTCACCGGGGTACGGCCCTTGAGCCGCGCCGCGTGCTGCCGGGGAAGCCGCGCGTCGCGGGCGTCCCGCGCGGCCCGCCGCTCCGCCCTGGCCTGGGCGCGCGGCGAGGTCGTCAGCACCCACGCCTTGACCTTGCGCTCCTCCCCGTCCGCGGCGCGGAACCTGAACGTGAGGGCGTCGGTGGCCTCGACCTTCTTCGCGGCCCGCCACGGCACCCGCACGTCCCGCAGCGGGTTGCGGACGGTGAACCCGCCCTCGTCCGCGACCACGGCCGGGCGCAGGCCCAGGACGTAGGCGATACCGCAGCCGAGGAGCAGCAGCGCCGCCATGACCGCCGATGCCGCGTCCCGCCCCCGCAGGGCGATGTCGATGAGGTTGAGCGCGGCGAAGGCCATCCACGCCCACGCCCCCACCCGCGCGGGGGTGGACCGGATCGTCAGCAGCGGCGTCATGACCGAATCATGCCAGGACCTCAGGCCGTCTCCCGCAGTTCGGCGTAGGCGGGCTTGATCACCTCGTTGATCAGCCGGAGCCGCTCGGTGAACCCGATGAACGCCGACTTCATCGCGTTCACCGTGAACCACTGCAGCTCGTCCCAGCCGTAGCCGAACGCGTCCACCAGCTTGGCCAGTTCCAGGGACGGCGTCGTGCCGCTCATCAGCCGGTTGTCGGTGTTGACCGTGACGCGGAACCGCAGGTCGCGCAGCAGCCCGATCGGGTGCTCGGCGATCGACTTGGCCGCGCCGGTCTGGATGTTGGACGTGGGGCACATCTCCAGCGGGATCCTCTTGTCCCGCACGTAGTGGGCCAGCCGCCCCAGCCGCGGGTTCCCGTCCTCGTCCTCGGTGATGTCGTCGATGATCCGCACCCCGTGGCCGAGCCGGTCGGCGCCGCACCACTGGATCGCCTGCCAGATGGACGGAAGCCCGAACCCCTCGCCCGCGTGGATGGTGAAGTGGGCGTTCTCCCGCTGGAGGTACTCGAACGCGTCCAGGTGCCTGGTGGGGGGATATCCGGCCTCGGCGCCGGCGATGTCGAACCCGACGACCCCATCGTCCCGGTACCGCACGGCCAGTTCGGCGATCTCCATGCTGCGCGCCTGGTGCCGCATCGCGGTCACGAGCGCGCAGATCTTGATCCCGTGGTCGCGTCCGCCCCGGTCGAACCCCTCCAGCACGGCCTCGACCACACGCTCCAGCGACAGACCCGTCCGCGTGTGCAACTCCGGCGCGTACCGGATCTCCGCGTAGACGACGCCGTCCCGGGCCAGGTCCTCGGCGCACTCGTAGGCGACCCGGGTCAGCGCCTCGGCCGACTGCATGACGCCGACGGTGTGCGCGAAGGTCTCCAGGTAGCGTTCCAGCGAGCCCGAGTTGGCCGCCTCGGTGAACCAGGTGGCCAGGTTCCCGGGATCCGCCGTCGGCAGGTCCTCGTACCCGCCGTCCCGTGCGAGATCCACGATGGTCTCCGTGCGCAGCCCGCCGTCCAGGTGGTCATGGAGGAGCACCTTGGGCGCGCGCCGGATGTCTTCGAGCGACGGACGATCGGTCATCCTCGCAATCTACCCGCCGGTTAACGTGCACACGTCGGCAACTCTCGCCCACGAACCGCCTCCTGCCTGGCGGAATCATGCCGCCCCGTGGCCGTACGCGGCCCGCAGCGCGCTGAGATCGGGTTCGCCGTAGCGGCGCCGCATCGAGGCGAACGCGGCCTCCTTGTCAGCGCCGAACTCCCGTACCCGCGCGGCATAGGCGTCGGCGGTCAGGAACACCGGCGGGCTCGCCTTGCTGTGGAACTTGTCGGCGTACATGACCACTTGCTCTTCGGCCGACTCGGCGAGATAGTCGGCCACCGGAATGGGCAGGGCCTGGCGGAGGACGTCGTCACTGGTCAGGCCCATTCCGGTGTGGTGGGAGCAGAACCGGCAGAGCGTGTCCGGAAAGCCGAGTTCCCGGAGCAGTTCATGGCCGAGCAGCCCATGCTCGATATAGCGCGTGTGATCGAGCCGTCCGGAGGAATCGTAGAGGCGGTAGACGCCGATGTCGTGAAGAAGGCATCCCGCACGGACAAGCTCGACATCGACCGCGAGCGAGCCACGCTCGACCAGTTGTTCCGCCACTTCGCACACGATCACACAGTGCGTGTAGACCGACTCGAACGCCTCTTGTGTGGGCGCGTACCGCTCATGCAGGGCACGGATCTCGTGGTCCGCCGGGATTCGCACGAAGGAGGAGACTACCGCCCGCTCGATTCCGGCCGGGCGGCGTCACCCGCGCCCTGTCAGCCGACACGCTGCAGAATCAGCGGCTCAAGGTCGGCGGCCGCCGATTCGCCGACCTCCACGGCCCCCTCCAGAGCCTCCAGCGCGCGCGGGATACGCGACACGTCGTCCGCGTACAGCGACAGCAGCGGCCGGCCCTTCGTGACCTTGTCACCGGGCTTCGCGTGGCAGATGATCCCGGCCCCCGCCGACACCGGGTCTTCCTTACGCGCCCGTCCCGCTCCGAGGCGCCATGCGGCCACCCCCACGCCGAAGGCGTCCAAACGCTTCAGAACCCCGCTGGACGGGGCGAACACCTCGTGCGACTCACGCGCGACCGGAAGCGGCGCCAGAGGGTCACCGCCCTGGGCCCGGATCATCCGCCGCCACACGTCCATGGCGGTGCCGTCCCGGAGCGCGTCGGCCGGGTCCTTGGCCCCGGCCATCCCCGCCGCCGCCAGCATCTCGCGTCCCAACGCGACGGTCAGCTCCACCACGTCCGGCGGGCCCCCACCCGCCAGCACCTCGACCGACTCCGCGACCTCCACCGCGTTGCCGACCGCGTTCCCGAGGGGACGGTCCATGGCGGTGAGCAGCGCGACCGTCCGCACACCATGGTCGTTGCCGATCCCGACCATGGTCTCGGCCAGTTCCCGCGCCGTGTCCGGCGTCTTCATGAACGCGCCGGACCCCACCTTCACGTCCAGCACCAGCGCGCCCGTGCCCTCGGCGATCTTCTTGGACATGATCGAGGACGCGATCAAGGGGATCGACTCGACCGTGCCCGTGACGTCGCGCAGCGCGTAGAGCCTGCGGTCGGCGGGCGCCAGCCCGCTGCCCGCGGCGCAGACCACGGCACCGGCCTCGCGGAGCACGCCCAGCATCTCCTCGGTGCTCAAGGAGGCCCGCCACCCCGGGATGGACTCCAGCTTGTCGAGCGTCCCGCCCGTGTGCCCCAGTCCCCGTCCGGAGAGCTGCGGGACGGCGGCGCCGCACGCCGCGACCGCCGGGGCCAGCGGCAGGGTGATCTTGTCGCCGACGCCGCCGGTGGAGTGCTTGTCGGTGGTGGGACGGTCCAGGCCGGACCAGTCCATCCGGTCACCCGAGTCGATCATGGCCTGGGTCCAGCGGGAGACCTCGGCGCGGGTCATCCCGTTGAGCAGGATCGCCATGGCCAGGGACGCCATCTGCTCCTCGGCGATCTCGCCGCGGGTGTAGGCGGCGACGGCCCAGTCGATCTGCTCGGGGGTCAGCTCGCCGCCGTCCCGCTTGGCGCGGATGACGTCGATCGCGTCCACCTAGCGGCTCCTCAGGTCGTCGGGTCCGAACGCGTCCGGCAGCACCTCGGACATGGGCCGGATGCCGCTGACGGTCTCCAGCAGCATGTCGGGGCCGCCGTGCTCGTACAGAAGCTGGCGGCAGCGTCCGCACGGCATCAGCGCGGCGCCGTTGCGGTCGACGACGGCGACGGCCACCAGCCGTGGACGGGACGGCGCCCCCTCCCCGTACAGGGCGCTGACGAGGCTGCACTCGGCGCACAGCCCCACACCGTAGGAGGCGTTCTCGATGTTGCACCCGGTGACGATCCGCCCGTCGCTGGTCAGGGCGGCCGCTCCCACCTGGAAGTTCGAGTACGGCGCGTACGCGCGGCCCATCGCCTCCCGGGCGGCGCTGCGCAACGCCGGCCAGTCCACCACGCTCATGAAGCCTCGCCGCGCCGGTACAGCTGGCCGTTCGCGGCGGGCATCCGCAGCCGCTGGCTGGCCAGGGCGAGAACGAGCAGTGTGGTCAGGTGCGGGGTGAACGAGACCAGCTCGCCCGGCACCGTCTCGGCGGCCATGAACCAGACGAACAGCCCGGCCGCGGCCAGCACCGCCAGCGCCCCACCCAGGTAGGCGTTGCGGATCTGCCGCCGGTCGAGGTCGGTGACGACCTGCGGGCGCATCCGGTTGCCGCGCAGGAACTGCCACACCGCGACCGCCACGAGGATCACCGTGACGAACAGCAGCAGGGCGTGCACCGCCTCGCCGCCGCCGCGCACGTTCATCGCGTCGGTGTAGCCGAACAGCAGCGACCCGGTGGCCATCCCGCCGGGACGCCAGTTACCGAAGATCATCGCGGCCAGGCCGATGAAGCCGCGGCCACCGGTCTGCCCGTCCTGGTAGACCGGGGACGCCACGGTGACCAGGAACGCGCCGCCGAGCCCCGACAGCGCGCCGGAGATGGTGACGGCCGCGTACTTCATCCGGTAGACGTGCACGCCCAGCGACTCGGCGGCGTACGGGTCCTCGCCGCACGACCGGATCCGCAGCCCGAACGCCGTCCGCCACAGGACGAAGAAGCTCAGCGGGATCAGCAGCAGCGCCAGCAGGGTCAGCAGCGACATCCCGGTGGTGAGGCCGCGCAGGATCCCCGCCACGTCCGACACCAGGAACCAGTGGTGCCGTTCCAGCGAGCCCAGCGCGTCCGGGCTCTTCCAGCCGAAGACCTCCCCGCCGGACAGGACGGGGAAGGTCAGCGTGCCTATGGGTTCGACCGGCGGCGACTGCCGCGGGCCGCCGCCCAGCGCCTTGGCCTCGCCGGTGTTGAAGATCAGCCCGGCCAGGAACTGGGTGAGCCCGAGCCCCAGGATGTTGATCGCCACACCGGACACGATGTGGTCGACGCCGAACGAGACGGTGGCGACCGCGTGCAGCAGGCCGCCGAGCGCGCCGCCGACGATCCCGGCCAGCACGCCGATCCACGGCCCCCACTGGTATCCGGCCCAGGCCCCGGTCCAGGTGCCGAGGATCATCATGCCTTCGAGGCCGATGTTGATGATCCCCGAGCGTTCCGACCAGAGCCCGCCCAGACCGGCCAGGAAGATCGGCACGGCGAGGCGCAGCGCCGCGCTGACCGTGCCGCTGGAGGTCACGTCGTCCGCCCCGGTGACGACCCGGACCAGCGACAGCAGCACCAGCAGCACGCTGGCGAGCATCAGGTAGTGCGGCCAGCGCACCCGCCGCCTCTTCTCGGCGGGCCTGACCTTGTTCGCGACCGCGGTGGCCACACTCACGACGACGCCCCCTTCGCGGAACCGGCCGCGCCGCCCGTCGCCGCCAGGTCATGCCCGGTGGCGAGCTCGTCGGCGACCGTGCGCTGCTGGAGGCGGATCTCCCAGCGCCGGACCAACTCGTAGACGATGACGACGGTCAGCACGACCACGCCCTGCATCACCCCGACGATCTCCTTGGGGACGTCGACCTCCTGGAGCACGTCGGAGGTCTGGTCGAGGAAGGCGAACAGCAGCGCGGCCAGCGCGATCCCCGCCGGGTGGTTGCGGCCCAGCAGCGCCACCGTGATACCGGTGAAGCCGAGCCCGGCGGGGAAGTTCAGCGAGTACTCGTAGGACGCGCCGAGCAGCTCGGGCATGCCGATCAGCCCGGCGACCGCGCCGGACGCCACCATCGTGATCACGATCATGCGGCGGGCGCTGACCCCGCTGGCCTGGGCCGCGGTCGGGGACAACCCGGAGATCCGCAGGTCGAAGCCGAACCGGGTGTGGTTGATGACCACCCAGAACACCACGCCGACCACGACCGCGAGCGGCAGCAGCCCGTACACCGTCCCGGGCAGGTCGACGAGGGCCGGCGCGACGACCAGGGCCGTGACGGCGACGAACACGACGGCGCCGAGCACGCCCAGGGCCAGGGAGGGCGCCGCGCCGCCACCGCCGTTCTCGCCGGCGCCGTCGCCGCGCCGCCGGTACACCGAGTAGATGATCGCGGCGGCGCCCAGCACCAGGACGAGCGCCAGCCCGGGACCGGAGAAGATCGCGGTCAGCGCGTCGTTGAACGGTCCGACCCGTCCCGACTCGGGGATCGGCGGGGTCGCGACGTTGTTGCTGCCCGGCCGCACCTCGGCGAGCCGGTCGTCGTTCAGCAGGTACGCGATCACGCCGGTGGCGATCGCGTTCAGCATGATCGTGGACAGCACCTCGCTGACCCCGCGGGTCACCTTGAGGACGCCGGCGATCGCCGCCCACAGCCCGCCGATCAGCATGGCCGACAGGATCACCAGGAACTGGCCGATGGGGGCGGGCAGGGTGAGCGCGCCGCCCAGCGCCGCCGACAGCATCGCCGCGAGCCGGTACTGCCCGTCCACGCCGATGTTCAGCAGCGCCATCCGGAACCCGATGGCCACCGCCACGGCGGACAGGTAATAGCGGGTGGCGCGGTTGAGGATGTCCACGATCGAGTTGTCGGTGGTGCCGTAGTCGATCATGGCGTTGATCGAGCTGAACGGGTCGGCGCCGGTGATCCGCAGCAGCGCCATCGTGATCAGCAGCGAGATCAGCAGGGCCAGCACCGGCGCGCCGACGCGCAGGCCGAGCCCGCTCGGGCCCAGCCCCCGCAGGATCGCCTTCCACGCCGGGACGTCCGCGCCGGGCGGGGCCGGCGGCTCCGGCGGACCGGGCGGCGCCTTCTCCGCGACGCCGCTCATGAGGCGGCCCCGTCCTCGGCGCCGGTCATGGCCGAGCCCAGTTCCTCGGGGGTGACCGTGCCCGGATCGACCTGGGCGACCAGCCGGCCGCGCAGGATCACGTGCAGGGTGTCGGACATTCCGATGAGTTCCTCGAGGTCGGCGCTGATCAGCAGGACGGCCAGGCCGGCGGCGCGGGCCTGGCGCAGGTACTCCCAGATGGCGGCCTGGGCGCCCACGTCGATGCCGCGGGTGGGATGGGCGGCGATCAGCAGGTGCGGGTCGCCGGACATCTCCCGGCCCACGATCAGCTTCTGCTGGTTGCCGCCCGACAGCGCGGCGGCGGGGACGTCGATCCCTGGGGTGCGCACGTCGTACTCGCGCACGATGCGCATGGTGTCGCGGCGCGCGCCGCGCCGGTCCACCCAGGGGCCGCGGACGTTGGGACGCCGGGTCTGGTGGCCCAGCATCCGGTTCTCCCAAAGCGTGCCTTCGAGGATGAGCCCGTGCCGGTGCCGGTCCTCCGGGATGTAGGCGATCCCGGCCTCGCGGCGGCGCCGGGTGGTCCAGTGGGTGATGTCCTCGCCGCCGTAGGAGATGGTCCCGGCGTCGGCGTGCCGGATCCCCATGATCGCCTCGATCAGCTCGCCCTGGCCGTTGCCCTCCACCCCGGCCAGGCCGACGATCTCGCCGCGCCTGATCCGCAGCGACACCCCGTCCACCACGGGACGGCCCTCGGGGGTGAGCACGGTCAGCCCGTCCACCTGGAGCTGCACGTCCTCGGTGACCGTGGACGTGCGCAGCTCGGGCGTGGGCAGCTCGGAGCCGACCATCAGCTCGGCCAGCCGCCGCGAGGTCGTCTCCCGCGGGTCCAGGCCGGTCGCGACGGTGGTGCCGCGGCGCAGCACCGAGATCCGGTCGGCCACCGACAGCACCTCGTCGAGCTTGTGCGAGATGAACAGGACGGTCAGGCCCTCGGCGCGCAGCTCGCGCAGGTTGCCGAACAGCTCGTCGACCTCCTGCGGGACGAGCACGGCGGTGGGCTCGTCCAGGATCAGCACCTTCGCGCCCCGGTAGAGCACCTTGAGGATCTCCACCCGCTGCCGGTCGCCCACGCCCAGCGACTCCACCAGCACGTCCGGGTCCACCCGCAGCCCGTACTGCCCGGACATCGTCTTGATCTTCTCGCGGGCGGCGGCGAAGTCGATCCGGCCGCGGCGCCGGGGCTCGGCGCCCAGGATCACGTTCTCCAGGACGGTCAGGTTGTCGGCCAGCTTGAAGTGCTGGTGCACCATGCCGATGCCGCGCGCGATCGCGTCGGCCGGGGTGCGCAGCGTCACCCGCTCGCCGTCGATCTCGATGGTGCCCTCGTCCGGCCGCTGCATCCCGTACAGGATCTTCATCAGCGTGGATTTGCCGGCGCCGTTCTCACCGCACAGCGCGTGCACCTCACCACGCTCGATGGTCAGGTCGATGTCCCTGTTGGCCACCACGCCGGGGAACCGCTTGGTGATCGAGGTGAGCCGCACGGCCGGGGTGGCGGGCGCCGTGGGCGTGGTGGACGCCGGGGGGCGCTCCTCCCGCGGCCCGTCCGCGGGGAGATCGTCAGGCACGCGTGCCCCTTCTGATCGCTGGTCGGCCCGCCCGCCGTTCGGCGCGGGCGGGCCACGGTGCGCTTCGGCGCGGCGCGGGCGCGCCGGAACCCGCCGGTCAGGGCTTGACCGGCACCGTGATCTTGCCGGACTTGATGTCGGTCGCGTAGGCGTCCAGCTTGGCCTTGATGTCGTCGAGCTGGCCGCCGGAGGTGGCGTAGCCCACCCCGTCGTTGGTCAGGTCGTACTTCTTGGTGCCGGGCTGGAAGGTGTTGTTGGCGACCGAGTTGACGAAGTCGAAGACCGCCACGTCCACCCGCTTCACCATCGAGGTCAGGATGTGGTCCTTGACGTCGGCGACGGCGGGCTGGTTGTACTGGTCGGAGTCGACCCCGATGGCCCACTTGCCGGCCGCGCCCACGGTCTTGATGACGCCGATCCCGGCGCCGCCCGCCGCGTGGTAGATCACGTCCGCGCCGGCGTCGAGCTGGCCCTTCGCGGCCTCGTTGCCCAGGGCCGGGTTCTTGAAGCCGTCGAAGTTCGGCGGCTGGGTCAGGTACTTGGCCGGGACGATCTTGATGTCCGGGCGGGCGGCCTTCGCGCCCGCCTCGTACCCGGCCTGGAACTTGTGGATCAGCGGCACGTTCACGCCGCCGATGAAGCCGATGGTGCCGGTCTTGGACTTCAGCGCCGCCGCCGCGCCCACGAGGTAGGAGCCCTGCTCCTCGGAGAAGCAGGCGCCCATGACGTTGTTCCCCTCCACCTTGCACTGGTCGGCGTCGACGACCAGGAACTTGGTGTTCGGGAAGTCCTTGGCGACCTTGACGATGGCGTTGGTGTAGGCGAAGCCCACGCCGATCACCGGGTTGTAGCCGCGGTTGGCCAGCAGGCGCAGCCGGGACTCCTTGTCGGCGTCGGGCTCGTCGGGCTTGGCCGAGATCTCCTCGGTGGTGATGTTCAGGTCCTTCTTCACCCGGTCCAGGCCCGCCGCGGCCGAGTCGTTGAACGACTGGTCGCCGCGCCCGCCGATGTCGAAGGCCAGCCCCACCTTCAGGGTCTTCTTGTCGCCCTCTCCCCCGCTGTCGGAGGCTTCCTTGCCACCGCACGCGGCAGCACTGAGCAGCAGCGCTGCGCCCGTCACGGTGACGAGCGACATCTTCATTCCACGGCGCAAGACAGCGCTCCTTCCGTTCCCCTTGAAATCGATCGGACGCTACCTTGCAAATCAGGTAAAAAGGCACGCGTGCACCGTTTCGCAATGCGTCCGTTACCAAGGCGTAGACCTAGATCGCCCAGGTCAGGGCGGTGGACGCGGGGGAACGGAAGGGGCGGCGCGGGCCTTTGATCACCCATTGCGGTGTCCGTTCGGCGGGGGACGGGTGCGGGTCAGGCCAGGGCGGCGCCCTCGACGGGCTCGGTCTCGCCGGACCGGCCGCCGCCCCAGAGCGCGTTGAGGGCGGTGGCGGTCAGCACCCGGACGCCGACGGCGATGCAGCTCTCGTCCACGTCGAAGTCGCCGCGGTGCAGGTCGTACTCGCCCGCGGAGCCGGGGGTGCGGACGCCCAGCCTGGCCAGCGCGCCGGGGATCGACTCCAGGTACCAGCCGAAGTCCTCGCCGCCCAGGCTCTGCGGCGTGGGGACGGCCGCGTCCTCGTCCAGCACCTGCGCCGCCGCGTCCCGGAACATCTGGACGCTGGCGGCCTCGTTCACGGTCGGGGGGACGCCCCGCACGTACTCCAGCGACGCCTCCACGTCGTAGGCCGCCGCGACCGACTGGAGCAGCGACTTCATCATCTCGGGCGCCCGGTGCCACGCCTCGTCGTCCAGGCAGCGGACGGTGCCCTCGGCGATGCCGTCGTCGGGGATGGCGTTGGCCACCGACCCGGCCGAGACCCGCCCCCACACCAGCGACAGGCTGGAGCGCGGGTCGACCCGCCGGGACAGCGCGGACGGCAGCTCGGTCACGATCTTGGCGAGCGCGTACACCAGGTCGGCGGTCAGGTGCGGGCGGGCGGTGTGGCCGCCGGGCCCGGTCACCTTCACGTACACCTTGTCGCAGGCCGCGGTGATCGGGCCGGTGCGCAGGCCGAGCTGCCCGACCTCGATGCGCGGGTCGCAGTGCAGCGCGAAGGCCCGGTCGATCCCGCAGATGCCGCCGGCCGCCATCACGTCCAGCGCGCCGCCCGGGGTCTCCTCGGCGGGCTGGAACAGCAGCCGCACCCGGCCGGGCAGCAGCCCCGCAGCGGCCTGCTGCGCCAGGAACAGCCCCGCGCCGAGCACCATCGTGGTGTGGACGTCGTGCCCGCAGGCGTGGGCGACGCCCGGCACGGTCGAGCGGTACGGGACGCCGGACTTCTCGTCCTGGAGCGGCAGCGCGTCGATGTCGGCGCGCAGGGCGATGGTCGGGCCGTCCTCGGGCCCGATGTCGCAGATCAGGCCGGTGCCCCGGGGCAGCACCCGGGGTTCGAGCCCGGCCTCGGTGAGGCGTTCGGCGATCCGCTTGGTGGTCCGGTACTCGGCGTAGCCGAGCTCGGGGTGCATGTGCAGATCGCGGCGGAACTCGATCAGCGCGCCCTCCTGCCGGGACAGGAACGCGTCGAGCTGGAGCTGCAGCGCGGCGCCGCCCAGGCCGGCGGCTTCGCCGCGCTCCGGGCGCTCCGGTGGTTCAAGCCCGGGCATCACCCCGGGTCCGGTTCGGGTCATCTGCGCCCCCTGCGCCGGGGCGGGGCCGGAAGGCGCCCGCCCGCTGGTCTGTTCGATGCGGTCCCGGTCACCCTCCGGTGGTGGTCCCGCGGGTTCGGGCTCCTCAGCTCGCGGCACCTGCCACCTCCCCGAGAGTGACGAACCTGTCCTGCGCCAACTCCATGATCGCCGCGTCCACCATGTCGGTCACGGTGCCGCCCTCGGCACGGATCGCGCGCTGCCGTTCGTAGGGCGCCCCGTGCTCCAGTACCTCCCCGGCGACCTTCAGCTCCTCCGCGCAGCCGAGCCGGTCGGCCACCGGTTCGAGCTCGCGGATCAGCTCGTAGAGGTCGTCGCGGAGCGGGGCGGTGGCGCCGGCGTCGTCGGTGATGACGATGGCGTCAAGCCCGTACCTGGTGGCGCGCCACTTGTTGTCACGTACCACCCAGGCCGCCGGACGCGGCAGCGTGTAACCGCGGTCCAGTTGCTGCTCGAAGAGCGTGACCAGGCTTTGGCAGAGCGCCGCGGCCATGCCCAGCTCCCGGGGTGTGGGGATCCCGTCGAACATCCGGATCTCGACGGTGCCGAAATCGGGATGCGGGCGGATGTCCCACCACACCTCCTTGATGCTCCGGATGGTACCCGCACGCAGCAAGGTATCCATGTAATCCTCGAAGGCCGCCCAGTCGTCCAGGAGGTGGGGCGGCCCGGCGGTGGGAAGCTGGCCGAACACCACGGCCCGGCTGGAGGCCAGGCCGGTGTCGTGACCGCTCCAGTACGGGCTCGACGCGGTGAGGGCGAGGAAGTGCGGCAGGTAGCACGACAGCGCGTTGACGATCGGGATCGCCTTGTCGACGTCGCTCACGCCCACGTGGACGTGGACGCCGAACGTCTGGATGCGGCGGGCCAGCCACTGCATCTCCTCGATGAGGTCGGCGTAGCGCTGCACCGGGGCCATGACCGCGTCCCGCCAGTCGCTGATCGGGTGGGTGCCGGTGCAGGCCAGCGTGATGCCGCGCTCGGCGGCCGCGGCGCGCAGCGCGGCGACCGTGGCGGCCAGGTCGTCCTTGGCCTCCCCGACCGTCTGGCAGATATCGGTCACGATCTCGACCGTGGACTCCATCAGCTCGTGCCGGATCTTGGGAATGTCGCCGCCCTCGCTGAGCATGGGCAGGGAGGCCAGCACCTCGCGGGCGTCCTGGCGCAGCTGCCGGGTCTCGGCGTCCACGAGCTGAAGCTCCCACTCCACGCCCAGCGTCGCGCCACGCGACGGGTTGAAGTCAATGGCCACGGCCCAACCTCCGTCCACAATCCTCGCAGGTCGCTGCGTGGCACGTGGCGCATTTCAACCAGCGGGCACCCAAGCCTGGACGAGACCGTTTCCAGGCCCCGGCTACCCCTCTCATGATGGCGCCCCGTGCCCCCGCCCATCGGAAAACCCTGCCCTATGGGGATCATTTGACTCGTCCGGGCGGGCACTGATCACACAGTGTCATTCTTTTCGGTCACCATATGGTCAACCCGGCATGACTCGATCGCACTAGTCAGGCCGTCCGGAACCCGTCGAGCACGACCCCGATGAACACAGTGGGTGACGGGCGAATATCGGACGGTATCCGGGGCACGTTCGGGTCATGACCGGAACCGGCGGACATCCAGCCCGGCGCACCGTCCCGGCCATGCGCCGGATTCGTCCGAACTATCCAAGTTATTCCGTTATCACACTAAAGAGCACTCAAGAGCAACAACTGGCCGTTCTATCGGAAAGATGTTGTTCCGCTACCGTCGCCGAGTCTTCTACTCTTCTGAGGTCACGAGCGATGAGCGGGGCGACCGTAACGGCGTGGGTTCTCAGAAGGGGCGGCACAGGCTTGCGAGGACGGCCACTTCGACATCATCGGGCATCGGACACGGCAGGGAACGCGAGGACGCCGGGCACGGCGCGCGCACGGCGCGGTGCCGCCGCGCTGGCCGTTCCACTGATCACCGGATCGCTGCTCGCCCCGCTCGCACCGCCCGCGGCGGCGGACCCGGGCAGACCCGAGGAACCGGTCGGCGGACCGCGGCTCGGCGGCAGAGGCGTGATCGTCGACCGGAGCGAGGGGGCGCCGGCCGCACCCAGGATCGGCGCGGCCTCGTACCTGATCGCCGACGCCGACACCGGCGAGGTGCTGGCCGCCAAGGACCCGCACGGCCACTACCTGCCCGCGAGCACCATCAAGACGCTCACGGCGCTGACGCTCGTCCCCAGGCTGAACCCGAACGCGCTGGTGCGCCCGACGCAGGAGACCTGCGATGTCGAGGGCACCAAGGTCGGCATGACCCCGAAGATGCAGTACAAGGTCTCCGACCTGTTCTACGCCCTGATGATGATGTCGGCCAACGACGCCGCGCTGGGGCTCGCGCAGGCCAACGGGGGCGTCAAGAAGACGCTCGCGGACATGAACGCCGAGGCCAGGCGGATCAACGCGCATGACACGCTGGCCGGCTCGCCCAACGGGCTGGACACCGACCTGGGGCTGACCGTCAAGACCCAGCACACCTCGGCCTACGACCTGGCCCTGATCCTGCGGGAAGGGCTGAAGAACCCCGACTTCCGCAAGTACGTGGAGACCGTCGACCACCGGTTCCCCGCGCCGCCCACCAAGAAGCAGCGCAAGGCAGGCAAGAAGGTCGGCGGCTACCCGATCCACACCCACAACCGGATGCTGCCGGGCCAGTCCCAGGAGTACAAGGGCATGATCGGCGGCAAGAACGGCTACACGGTCGCGTCCAAGCAGACCTTCGTGGCGGCGGCCCGCCGCGGCGGCCACACCATCGTGATCTCGCTGATGAAGGCCGACCAGCAGCCCTCGGTGCTCGCCAAGGAGCTGCTGGACTGGGGGTTCGCGGCGCGCGGCAAGGTCAAGCCGGTCGGCACGCTGGTGCCGCCGGTCGACACGCAGGCCCAGCAGAAGAAGAAGGCCGTCGGCGACGCGCCGCTGCCGTCCAAGGCGAGCGACGACGGCTTCATGGGCGGCTGGGCGGTGCCGGCGGCGGGAGGCGCCACCGCCGCCGTGGTCGCGGGCTGGGCCGGTTTCCTGGCGATCCGCCGCCGCAGGGTCGCGGCCGAGTTCCGCAGGGGCATGAACCAGCCGGCGAACCTGACCGGCGCGTCCGCCGCGCCCGCCGCGTCCCGCTGGTCGGACGAGCTGGACGACACGGACGCGTGAGCCGGCGAAAGCCGTGAGCCGCAGGGGACCGTAGCCGCGGGGACCGTGAGCCGCGGGGCTCAGCCGAACCGGGCCCTGGCCCGCAGGCGTGTGGACGCCGGAGCGTCGTCGGGAACGTCCGCCTCCAGCACCGCCCTGCGGGTCGCGGTCCAGGCCGCCACCAGCAGCAGGAACCGCGACACCAGGTTGATCCAGATCATCAGCCCGACCAGCACGGCGAACGACGCGTACACCGGGTTGCGGGTGGTGTTGCCGAGCAGCAGCGCGGCGAGCTGCTTCAGCAGCTCGAAGCCGAGGGCGCCGGCCAGCGCGCCGTGGAAGATCGTCCGCCACGGCGCCCCGGTGCCCGACAGGCGGCTGAACAGCACCAGGAACACCACGGCGTCGAAGAAGATCGCCATGCCCAGGGACAGCAGGCGCAGTGCGGCGCCCGCCCCGGTCACCCCGTCCAGCCCCAGCCATTCCAGCACGCTGTGGCTGACCGAGGTGGTGAGGGTGGTCACCGCCATCCCGGTGATCAGCGTCGCGCCGAGGAAGGCCAGCACGGCGCCGTCCCACAGCCTGGCCATTAGGAAGTTGCCCTCGGGGCGCGGGCGGTCCCAGATGTCGTGCAGCGCCTCGCGTAGCACCTGGACGCAGCCGAGCCCGGTGAACAGCAGCCCGGCCAGGCCGATGAGCCCGGCCGCGGTCTTGGACCGGGCGATCCGCTCCACTTCGAGCTGCTCCGACAACCCGGGCAGCAGCGAGCCGACCGCCTCGACGAACAGCCTCCTGGCCTCGTCGCTGACCCCGACCAGATAGCCCAGCAGCGCGTACGCCAGCGCCAGCAGCGGGAAGAACGACAGGAACCCGTAGCAGGTCAGCGCGGCGGCCAGCCGGTCGCCCCGCTTGTCCTGGTAGCGGCGGTACGCGCGCACGAGATGGTCGAGCCAGGGCCACCGCCGGCGCGAGGACCGCAGCAGGGCCGTCCCCGACTTCCGCGAGGACCGCGCCTTGCCCCACGCTGTGTTGATCAACCGCCGCATGCCCGTTCCGTACCCCCCTCTTGACGAACCAAGCGGCGGCCGCCCTCCGGCCCGGCCGCCGGACGGAGGGCGGTCAGCCCGTCGCGGTGGCGCCCGCGGGCGGTGCCGCCGGGGGGACGGACGCGAAGGCGAAGTGGCGGCGCGGGCGCCAGACGCCGTCCGCGCCGTGCTCGTACAGCGAGAAGCCGCGCACCTCGAAGGACGCCTCATATCCGGACAGGTCCTTGTAGGCGCGGTCCATGACCTCCTCGGGGAGGTGGTGCGCCACCGTGACGTGCGGGTGGTAAGGGAACTCCAGCTCACGCGCCAGCGGCCCGGACATCACCCGCCGCTGGAGCCGTTCGCAGTCGGCGATGCCCTCGGCCAGCGCGATGAACACCACCGGTGAGACGGGCCGGAACGTCGCGGTGCCGCGCAGCCTGATCGTGAACGGGTGTTCAGAGCGGGCCACGCCGCGCAGGTGGTCCTCCACGCGGGTCAGCGCGCCGGGGTCGGACGGCATCTCGGTCGGGGGCAGCAGCGTGATGTGGGTGGGGATGGCGTACGCCATGGGGTCGCCGAGCGCCGCCCGGATGCGCTGCAACCGGCTGCCGTGCGGATCGGGGATCGGGATCGCGACGCCGATCGTCCGCGTGGGCTCGGCGCCGCGCCGCAGCGCGGTCGTCCACCCTCCCCGGACGGGCTCGCCGTCACCGTCGGGCGCGTCCTCCCGGACGCCCCCGGCCGCGCCGCCGCCGGCGGGACCGCTCACAGCGAGGCCGCTAGCGATCGAGCGCGCGTCCCGCGAATCCCACCCTGTCACGCACCACCTCCATGGTCCGCCGGGCCACCGCTCCCGCCCTGCCGGCGCCGTCCGCCAGGATGCGGTCCAGGCCGTCCTGGTCGTCCAGCAGCTTGAGCGTCCGCTCGCGGATCGGGGTGAAGGTGTCCACCACCAGCGCCGCCAGGTCCTTCTTGAACCGGCCGTAGCCCGAGCCCTCGTACCGGCGCTCCAGGTCCGCGATCGAGACGCCCTCCAGCGCCGAGTAGATCCGCAGCAGGTTGGCGATGCCCGCCTTGCCCTCCTCGTCGAACCGCACCTCGGTGCCCGTGTCGGTGACCGCGCGCATGATCTTCTTGCGCATGGGGCCGGGCTCCTCCAGCACGTCGATGATGCCCTGGGGGGACGAGGCCGACTTGCTCATCTTGGCCGTCGGCTCCTGCAGGTCGGTGATCTTGGCGGCGCCCTCGATGATGGAGGCGTCGGGGAGCACGAAGGTGTCGCCGAAACGGTGGTTGAAACGCTGGGCCAGCGTGCGGGTGAGCTCCAGGTGCTGCCGCTGGTCCTCGCCCACCGGCACCCGGAGGGCGCGCTCGCCGGGGCCGGGCTCGGGGCTGTAGAGCAGGATGTCGGCGGCCTGGAGGATCGGGTAGGTGAACAGGCCGACGGTGGTGCCGGTGGCGCCCTGCTTGGCCGACTTGTCCTTGAACTGGGTCATCCGGCCGGCCTCGCCGAACCCGGTGAGGCAGCCCAGCACCCAGGCGAGCTCGGTGTGCTCGGGCACCTGGCTCTGCACGAAGATGGTCGCCCGATCGGGGTCGAGGCCCATCGCCAGCAGCTGGGCGGCGGCGACCCTGGTGCGGCGCCGCAGCGCCGCGGGATCGTGCCGCACGGTGATCGCGTGCAGGTCGACCACGCAATAGAACGCGTCGTGGGTGTCCTGGAGTGCGACCCACTGCCGGAGCGCGCCGAGGTAGTTGCCGAGGTGGAAGGAGTCGGCGGTCGGCTGGATTCCTGACAGCACGCGCGGCTTCACCGTGCCGGTGGTCACGGGACCGCTGCTCTGGTCGGACGCTTCGGACATGTGCACAGATAGATTCTCTCAGGCGCCCTTCGGAGCGATGTCACCGGCCGGGGCTTGCGGCTGGTGCGGCCGCTGCCCTGAGACGGGCTGCCGCGGCACCCCTGCCTGCGAGGGGGCCGGGGACGGGGCCTGCGAGGAGGCATGAGCCTGGGCCTGGGTCGCCGGATGCGCGGCGGGCTCCGGAACGACGCGCACCCTCGCCACCCGGCGCCCGTCCATCCGGACGACCGACAGGCGGCACCCGGCGGTCTCCACGACGTCACCGGCCGCCGGGATCCGGCCGAGCGCGGCCATGATGTGGCCCGCGACCGTCTCGTAGGGGCCCGGGGGCAGCCGCACTCCGGTCTCGGCGGCGAAGTCGTCGAGGTTCAGCAGACCTTCGACCTCGACCACCCCGCCGTGCAGGCGCCGCGCCTGCGGGTCCTGGACGTCGTACTCGTCCCGGATGTCGCCGATGAGCTCCTCGACCAGGTCCTCCAGGGTGACGATTCCCGCGGTGCCGCCGTACTCGTCCATGACGATGGCCAGGTGGTGGCCCGCCCGGCGCATCTCCGTGAGCACCGGCAGCACCCGCCGGGTGGCGGGCAGGTACGGGACGGGACGCACCAGGTCGCCCACCGGCACGCCGGGGTCCTCCGCCGTCACCGCGCCGACGAGCAGGTCCCGGATGTGCACGAACCCGATCACCTCGTCGTGCGAGCCCCGGTGGACGGGGAAGCGGGAGTGCGGGCTGTCGGCGGCGATCCGGGCGGCGGCGTCCAGCGGCAGCGCCGCGTCCAGGAACACCACCTCGGTGCGCGGCACCAGCACCTCGCGCAGCGGGCGCTCGCCCGCGGCGAAGACCTCCTCGATCAGGGCCCGCTCGTCGGCGCCCAGCCGGCTGTTGCCCGCGACGAGGGCCCGCACCCGCTCCGCGGTCACCTCCTCGCGGAGCGCGCCGGGGTCGCCTCCGGTCAGGCGGACCATCAGGTCGGTGGACCGGGTCAGCAGCCACACCAGCGGGCGCCAGACTCGCCGGGTCGGTCGTTCCATGGCCGAGGTCGCTCTCTCCTCAGGGCCGCCGGGCGGCGAACTGCCAGGTTACCGGTTCGGCCTTCCCCTCCAAGGCCAGCCGCTAGCCTGGACGGGTCCCGGCGCGAGCCTTCGGGGTCGTCCGTGCCCCGCGCCGGCGGCGTCAAGCGTCCAGGAGGTCCTTCGTGAAGTTGCTCGTCACCGGCGGCGCCGGTTACGTCGGCAGCGTCGTCACCGCCCAGTTGCTGGAGGCCGGGAACGAGGTGGTGGTGCTGGACGACCTGTCCACCGGGAACGCCGACGCGGTGCCCGCCGGAGCGCGGCTGGTGACCGGCACGCTCCGCGACGCGGCGGCCGGCGTGCTGGCGGGGGGCGGCTTCGACGCGGTGCTGCATTTCGCGGCCATGTCGCTGGTCGGCGAGTCGATGCAGAAGCCGGGCCTGTACTGGGACAGGAACCTGGGCGAGTCGCTGGCCCTGCTGGAGGCGATGCGCGCCGCCGGAGTGCGCAGGATCGTCTTCTCGTCCACGGCGGCGACGTACGGGGAGCCGGAGTCCACCCCGATCCTGGAGACCGACCCGACCCGCCCGACCAACCCCTACGGGGCGTCCAAGCTGGCCATCGACACCGCGCTCGCCGAGTACGCGCGCCTGCACGGGATCGGCGGCATCTCGCTGCGCTACTTCAACGTCGCGGGCGCCCGGCTGCCCGAGGACGGGGACGCGCCCGGCCAGGGCGAGCGGCACGCCGTGGAGACCCATCTGATCCCCAACGTGCTGAAGGTCGCGCTGGGCGAGAAGGACAAGGTCACCGTGTTCGGCGAGGACTATCCCACGCCCGACGGCACCTGCGTCCGCGACTACATCCACGTCGTCGACCTGGGCATGGCGCACCTGCTGGCGCTGGACGCCTGCCGGCCCGGCGGCCACGAGATCTTCAACCTGGGCAACGGCAACGGCTCGTCCGTCCGGGAGGTCATCGAGGTGTGCAGGGAGGTGACCGGGCACCCGATTCCGGCCGAGGTCAGCCCGCGCCGGGCCGGCGACCCCGCGGTGCTGGTGGCGTCCGCCGAGAAGATCA
The DNA here is from genome assembly GCF_043906805.1 of Actinomadura sp. SCN-SB. Classification (NCBI taxonomy): domain Bacteria; kingdom Bacillati; phylum Actinomycetota; class Actinomycetes; order Streptosporangiales; family Thermomonosporaceae; genus Actinomadura; species Actinomadura sp. SCN-SB. The sequence continues at coordinate 24,716 of NZ_JBIMPP010000093.1, forward strand.
AGTCGACGCTGGGCTGGAAGCCGGAGCGCGATCTGCGCGCGATGGTCGCGGACGCCTGGGCGTTCATCCAGCGCCGCCGATGATGATCGACGTGCTGGAGGCCGCGTTCGCCGAGGCGTACCGGCGGGACGCGGAGGGCGTCTGGCACGCCCCCGGCCGGGTCAACCTGATCGGCGAGCACACCGACTACAACGACGGTCTCGTCCTGCCGTTCGCGCTGCCGCGCGGCGTCGGCGTGGCGGCGGCCCGGCGGGACGACGGCGTGCTGGAACTCAAGTCGTTGCAGGCCGCCGACCAGGGCGTGACCGTGGACCTCGGCCAGAGCCGCGGGCCGGGAACGATCCGCACGTGGGCGGCCTACCCGTTCGGAGTGGCCGAGCTGCTGCGGCCGTTGGGGATCGGCGGGGCCTCGCTGCTGTTCGACTCCGATCTCCCGCAGGGAGCCGGGCTGTCGTCCTCGGCGGCGCTGGAATGCGCGACCGCGGTGGCCCTGTGCGAGCTGTACGGGGTCGAACCGGACAGGCGCGAGCTGGCACGGCTGGCGCAACGGGCCGAGAACGAGTACGCGGGCGTCCCCTGCGGGATCATGGACCAGTCGGCGTCGCTGCTGTGCACCGAGGGGCACGCGCTGCTGCTCGACTGCCGCACCGGGCTCTCCTCGCAGGTGCCGCTCGACCTGCCCGGCAAGGACCTCACCCTGCTGCTGATCGACACCCGGGCCCGGCACGCCCTCGGCGACGGCGACTACGGGCGCCGCCGCGCCGAATGCGAACGCGCCGCCACTTTGCTGGGCGTCCCGGCTCTGCGGGACGTGCAGGACCTGGGCGCCGCGCTGTCCCGGCTGGACGACCCCGTGCTGCGCCGCCGCGTCCAGCACGTCGTCACCGAGAACCACCGGGTCGAGGCGACGGCCGGGCTGCTGCGCGCCGGAGCGGAGCAGGAACTGGGCGGGCTGCTGACGGCCTCCCACCTGTCCCTGCGCGACCAGTACGAGATCTCCTGGCCGGAGGCCGACCTGGCCCTGGAGGCCGCGCTGCGCGCCGGGGCCCGCGGCGGGCGCATGGTCGGCGGCGGGTTCGGCGGCTCGGTGATCGTCCTCACCGCCACCGGCCGGGCCGGGGCCGTCCGGGACGCGATCACGGCCGCGTACCGGGAGCGCGGCCTGGCCGAACCCGGTTTCCTTGAGGCGATCCCGTCCGCCGGGGCGCGGCGGATCTCGATGGACGGCGGGCTTCCCGGCTAGGGGCTACTCCGCGTTCTCCAGCGCGGCCTTGATCTCGTCGCGCAGCCCGGTGGCGGTCTCGGCCGCCGCCTTCTCGTCCAGCTCGGTGAAGCCGCCGATCGCCTCGGTGACCTTGGCCAGCGCCTCGTCCAGACGGCCCAGCTCGGCCAGGACCCGGGCCTCGTCGTAACCCACCCGGGAGGTCTC
>NZ_JBIMPP010000094.1:0-26100 GCF_043906805.1 Actinomadura sp. SCN-SB
CAGAGCCGGCCTGCGGACCTACGCCCACATACGCGACGAACAGCAGTGGAACACCGGCGGCTCCGCGCCGAGACAGGTTCTCGACCGCGTCTTCCACGAGATCGCCGATGCCGAGGCGGTCCTGCTGGACCTCACCGGCGACGCCGGGTCCAAGCGGGTCGGCCTGAACATCGAGGCGGGCTACGCCAAGGCCCTCGACAAGACGATCTTCGCGCTGTGGCGGGTGCCGGAGCGGCCGCACATGACCACCGACCTCGCGGACTTCGAGGACTCCTACGAGCACGATGGGGAGATCGAAGAGGTGATCTACCGCCGGTTCGCCGAGTGGACCACCCAGCGCGAGGCCCATGAACGCCGCGGGCGGGCCGTCGGGAGTCTCGGGGGCGGCGGCTAGTCGGGGACGTAGATCCAGGCGGGTTCCTCGAAGCGTTTCTCCGGGATGCGGACGTGGACGGGGCGGAACCGGTCCGGGGGCAGGCCGCCGTATCCGTGGCCGATGACGTCGCGGTAGAGGACGTCCGGCACGATCAGTGCCAGGTCGGCCTTCTGGTGGTCGGTCAGGGCGCGGCGTAGCGGTCCGGAGTCCAGCAGGCGGTGGACGGCGATCGCGGACTCGCCGACCCAGCCGTTCACCCCGTGGTGGAGGTGCCCGCGGTGCAGCGCCACCCGGATGCGCAGCCGGGCGTGCGCGTTCAGGTCGGCGTTGGTCCGGGCGAGCGCGTCGCGCAGTCCCTCGACCAGCCGCGGGATGACGCTCGCCTCGTCCAGCGGCGCGGGGAAGACCTCGAACCGGCCGTCCCCCGACTCCTGCGGGTCGACGTCCCCGTCCGGGATGCCCGCGTGGCGGCGGGCCTCGGCCAGCAGGCCGACGAAGCGTTCCTGGGCACGGGCCGCCTCGGGTGTCCGGAACCGGCTGAACCGTTCGATGTCGGCCGCGAGGCACAACCGCACCGACGGCCTCCGGTCGTGCGGGTGTGCCGGGTCCGCGCCGGAGACGGGCACCGCCGGAACACGCTCGTCCGGTAGATGCATCGTGAAGCGCACCAGGGTGTCGCCGTGGGCATGTTCGAGGCGGGGGCGGCGAAGCAGCCACCCACGGTGGGCGAACGTCGTGTCGACGCGGACCGTGCCGCTGAGGTCCGGCAGATCGACGGGGACGGTCAACACGACGCGCAGCCCGTACCGGCCGTCCCGCACCCCGGGTTGCCTTGGGTTCGCGCTGTGGCCGAAGAACACGCCTGCGGCCGCACCGACTGTTTCCTCGGCCGTGACGGGCAGGTCTCCCTGTGCCGCTTCCGGATACCGCTGGACGCCTTGTACGTTGACGCGCTGGTCGTCCAGGCTTACGCGCACGAACACGCCCGCGTAGCGCCGCGGCGCGGGCAAGGGGTCAAGGACGACCGGTACCTGTAGCTCGAACACGTCGTGACCGGCGGGAGGGGGACGATCCCAAGCCTGCGTGTGGGGATCGCCCATCGGTATGGGGACGGCGCGTACTTCTTCCAGGGATGCGCCGGAGACGCGGACGCTCCTGCGCTTCCAGCCGCGCGCCGTGTAGAGGCCGATTCCTTCCGCGGACACGGCTTCAGCGCACCATCGGCAGATCGGGCTGGTAACGCCTGTCACCGATGAGGTAGCCGCAGTGGCCGCCGAGCAGCGCGGTGCCGCTGCGGCCGTGCCTGATCTGCTCGGACGTGGCGCAGATGACGGTGGACACCGTGTCATTCTCGCCCGCCTCGATGAGCGCCCGGCGCAGGCGGACCGCGGCGGGGCCGGTCATCACCGGCTCGTACACCTCGAAGTGCCGCAGTTGCCGGTACGGTCTGTCCGGCGCCGGCCCGTTGACGACGGAGCGCTCGACAACGGAACGCACGTGGGTGAAGGCGATTTCCGACGCGACGGGCAGAAGCTCGCGCAAACCGCATTCAGCGAGTTCCTCGGCCAGTTCTCGATGCAGGCACTCGATGGGCGCCTCGCGGTAGGCGCCTATGGAGAACCAGCGGAGGAAGGCGCCCACGGATGAGGCGGGCAGGAAACCGCGCAGGTCGGCCCGCATGACCTCGGCCAGCGAAACGGCACGGTCGGGACGGAAGCCCAGGTCGTCGAGCACGGGTACAGCGGGCACGAAGTATTTGTAGACGCCTCCGGGCGGGTTGAACGAACCGGGGCGGTTGGGCGTGTGAAAGAGCACATGCCGGTCCTCGTCGCGCAGCCGGATCAGCGCGGAGAAGGAGACCCGGACGTCGTTCCCCGCGCGTCGGCGGCTGATCATCATGCTGACCTCCGGAAGAGCCTCGGCTCAGCTTAGGAGCGCACGCGGCGACGAAACAGGAACGACTTCACAGTCGGGCCCGCAGGTCGGCGCCGTGCCGGCTTCCGGGGCACCGACCGGGCGAGAAGATCGGCCGCACCCGCTGAACGCGTCTCGCCGAGGTCACGGCCGGCCTCGCGTGAAAACGGGGGCTACCTCAGGCGGCGGAGCGTGCCCGTGCTCGTGCCGTCCTCGGCGCGGAAGCGGATGGTGTCATCGCCGGTCAGCGTGAGCGTCTGCTCCCCGACGCTGACGCAGGCGCCTGGAGGTTCGCTGGCGGTCACGCGCGTGTCGACCACGAGGGTGCGTGCGCCGGCCGATACGAGCGTGCCCGCGCCCTCGCAGCGGGCCCTGCTTCCGGAGGTTCGGGTGATGACGACGTCGTTTCCGTAGCGTCCCTGCTTGATGGTCATTCGCCGGGTCTGGGGTCCGGTGATGGTGCCTTCCCACGTTCCGATGAACGCCGGCGGGACGTCACCCTTCGCCGCCGGTTCCGTCGCGGTCCGCGTCGTCTTCGTGGCGCGTGGCGCGGTGGCGGCGGGTGTTCCGGACGCGCCGTTCTCGCGCGCCTCGGAGGCGGATGGTCGCCCGTTGCCGGCTGTCTTGAGCACCACGGCGACGACGGCGACCACGATCAGCGCCGCCAACGCCCCGATCACCAGCCCCAGGGCCCGCGGGATCGGTTCCCGGGCGGGGAAGGCCGGAGCGGGTGGTGCCGCCGGGGGAAGGGCCGCCGGTGGCGGACCGCTCACAGGCCGCTGCGGTGGCTGCGGGGCGGCGGGGAACGTGGGTGACCGTTCGGCGGGACGTGTACGGGGGCCGTCAGGCCCGGGAGCCTCCAGGTCGAGGAGCGCGACGGCATGGCGGCTCAGGTGCTCCATCACCTCCGGCGGCAGCCACGGGCCGGTGACGGCGGCGCCCACCCGCTCGATGATCTCCGCCGGGGACGGGCGCGCGGAGGCGTCCTTGGCCAGGCATGACTCGGCCAGCTCACGCAGCGGCCCGGGCAGGCCGTCCAGGTCGGGTTCGGCCGAGGAGATCCTCATCATCACCGCGTGCATGCCGGAGTCGGCCGTGGCGAACGGGAAGCGTCCCGTGGCCGCGTAGGCCAGCACCGACCCCAGGGAGAAGACGTCGCTGGCGGGTGTGACCCGTTCGCCCCGGACCTGCTCGGGCGACATGAAGGCGGGGGTGCCGAGGACCGCCCCGGTCCGGGTGGCGACGCTGAAGTCCACCGCCCGCGCGATACCGAAGTCGATGACGCGCGGCCCGTCCAGGGTGAGGATGACGTTGGAGGGCTTGAGGTCGCGGTGGACCAGCCCGCGGCCGTGCACCGCGCGCAGCGCTCCGGCGAGGCCGGCGGCCAGCGGGCGCAGGGACCGTTCGGGAAGCGGGCCGTACCCGCCGTCCAGCACCTCCTGCAGTGTGGGACCGGCGATGTACGCCGTGGCCAGCCACGGGATCTCCGCTTCGGTGTCGGCGTCCAGCACCGGGGCCGTGAACTCCCCGCCCACCTCGCGGACCGCCCGCACCTCGTTCCGGAACCGGCGGCGGAACTCGGGGTCGCGGGCCAGTTCGGCGTGCACCAGCTTGACCGCCACGGTCCGGCCGCCCGCCGAACGTCCCAGGAAGACCGAGCCCATGCCGCCCGAGCCCAGCCTGGCGAGTAACCGGTAGGGCCCGGTCTGCCGTGGATCTCCGGGCTGGAGGGGCTGCGTGGTCACGTCCGGAACTCCTCGGCCGGGGGCCTGACCGCTGGTGAAACCGCCAGTCGAGAGTAGCGCACAAGGTTCCGGCCGGACGGCTGTGTCCGGCGATCGGCGGCGGGGGTCCGGGTTGTGGGCGGTCACAGGCGATCAGGTGCGCTCTTGACCCGGGGGTGGGGTGATCGGAGTCTGGTGAGACCCCCGGCGAAGGAGGGCTCGGCCCCATGTTCCGACGGCTTGCCGCCTTGGTGGCGGCGTGTGTGGTGGTTTCCACGATGGCGGCAGGTGGGGCGGAGGCCGGGGTGGGTCCGGGGCCTGCGAGCCGACCGGTGATCTTCGTGCACGGGTTCAGCGGGTCCGGCCAGCAGTTCGAGACGCAGGCGCGGCGGCTGGCGTCGAACGGGTACCGGGCCGAGTTCATCGAGGCGCACGAGTACGATTCGTTGTTCGTGGAGAACACCCGTGACGAGGTGTTCGCGTCCCTGGACCAGCGGATCGCGCGCCTGCGTGCCAAGGCGCGCAAGGACAAGGTCGATCTCGTCGCGCACTCGCTCGGCACCGGCCTCATGCAGGAGTATCTGAGGAGCTCGCCCGAGAGGGCGGCCGCCGTCGCGCACTACGTGAACCTGGACGGGGCGACCTCGGCCGATCAGCCGGGCGGCGTGCCGACGCTGGCCGTGTGGGGCGAGGGCTCCACGGCCCGCGCGGTGGGCGGGGCGACCAATGTCTACTTCTCCGGCCAGTCGCACACCCAGGTCGTGACGTCGGCCGAGACGTTCGCCGAGATCTTCCGGTTCCTCACGGGACGGGCGCCGCGTACGACCGCGATCGTCCCGCGGAGGCACGCACGGCTGTCCGGACGGGCCGTGCTGTTCCCCGCCAACGTCGGGGCGGACGGTGCGCGCCTGGAGATCTACCGGGTGGACCCGCGCACAGGAGACCGCAGGACGCGGCGGCCCGAGGCGGTCTTCCACATCACCGGGGACGGGTCATGGGGCCCGTTCAAGGCCGACGGCGGCGCCCACTACGAGTTCGCGCTGGTGTGGGGCCCGGCCTCTACCCATCATCTGTACTTCCAGCCGTTCCTGCGTACTGACGACCTCGTCCGGCTGCTGACGAGCCGTCCGGGCGAAGGGCCGGCATCTCAGGTCGAGACCGGCGACGGGCATTCCGCGATGACGATCAGCCGGCAGAAGGAGTGGTGGGGCGACCAGGGCGGCGCGGGGGACTCGCTGCGGATCAACGGGCGGGAGGTGCTGAACGCCGCCAACACCCCGCGCGCCAAGCGCGCGATCGGCATCTTCACCTACGACGCGGGCAAGGACGGCGTCACCGACCTGAGCGCGCCGATTCCGGTGTTCGCCGCGCAGCCGTTCCTCACCGGGATCGACGTCTTCATGCCCGCGGGCACGCGGCGTCCCCTCTCGGTGGTGTCGCGGCCGCGGGGTGGTGCCGGACGGGTGGACGCGCTCATGGTCCCGGCCTGGCCGTCGAGCGAGCACCGGATCTCGGTGCAGTTCAATGACCACCTTCAGGAAGCGCGGCGCTGACCCTGCGTACGCTTGGGGGGCATGCGGCTGGATCTGGGACTGGACGTGGCGGCGCTCACGGCGGCGATCGTGGACATCGAATCGGTGAGCGGTAACGAGAAGGCGCTCGCCGACGCGGTGGAGGAGGCGCTGGCGCCGCTGCCGCACCTGCGGGTCGCGCGGGACGGCGACACGCTGGTCGCCCGCACGGAGCTCGGGCGCGACCAGCGGGTCATCCTGGCCGGGCACCTCGACACCGTCCCGCTGAACGGCAACCTGCCGTCGCGGGTCGAGGGGGACCGGCTGTACGGGTGCGGCACCACGGACATGAAGAGCGGTGTCGCGGTGGCGCTGAAGCTGGCCGCCGCGCTGTCCGCGCCCAGCCGCGACATCACCTACGTCTTCTACGAGTGCGAGGAGGTCGAGGCCGACCGCAACGGGCTCAAGCGGCTGGTCGAGACCCGTCCCGGGCTGCTGGAGGGGGACTTCGCCGTCCTGATGGAACCCACCGGCGGCCTGATCGAGGGGGGCTGCCAGGGGACGCTGCGGGCCGAGATCACCGTCGAGGGGAAGCGGGCGCACAGCGCGCGTGCCTGGATGGGCTCCAACGCGATCCACTCCGCGGGCGTGGTGCTGGACGTGCTGCGCGCCTACGAACCGGCCCGTCCGGTGGTGGACGGCCTGGAGTACCACGAGGGCCTGAACGCCGTGTTCATCCGCGGCGGCGTCGCCGGGAACGTGATCCCGGACGAGTGCGTGGTCACCGTCAACTACCGGTTCGCTCCCGACAAGTCGCTCGCGGAGGCCGAGGCGTACGTGAGGGACCTCTTCCCCGGCCACCGGGTGACGATCGTGGACGGCGCGCCCGCGGCCCGTCCCGGCCTCGACCATCCGGCCGCCGCCTCGTTCGTGGCGGCCGCCGGCGCGGCGGTACGGGCCAAGCTCGGCTGGACGGACGTGTCCCGGTTCGCCGACCTGGGCGTTCCCGCGGTGAACTACGGTCCCGGCGAGCCGACCCTGGCCCACACCAAGGAGGAGCACGTCGAGATCCCGCTGATCGCCGACTGCGAGCGCCGTATGCTCGCCTGGCTTGGCTAGCCCGCGTTCGGCCTCGGGCCGATCGTCGGTCTTTCCTCACCGGCGGGACCGGAGAACTGGCCCCCTGCCGGCGAGGGCGTCAGCGGGACGTTGGTGTCCAGGGCCAGGTTGACGCCGCTCACGAGCAGCACGGCACCGGCCATGATGGCGAAGCGGCGGACCCACCGGGCGCGGCGGTTGGAGGCGTTCACGAAGACCGGCGCGGGGTCACCGCGGCCGTGTGCGTCGTCCGGTTCAGGGGTCTGAACTGGACGCACGGGCGGCAGCCACGCGGGACGGTCCGGCGAAGGCGTCGCGATGATCGGACGGCCCGGGTCCGGGCGGGCGGATGGACGACGAGTGTTGACCGGGTGGGCGGCATGCAGCCACCTGGCAGCAGAGCGGGGATTTCTTGCCACGTTCGGATCAGCGTCGTTCGCACGGAAAGCGTCACTGCCGTCACTTTCCATGCACGGCCGTGCCCGCCGCTTGGTTACGGTGAGGGGCATGACAACGGACGCGAACCACCGGACACGGCGACAGGGGCCCGCCATGCTGCGCGGCAGGGCCGTGCCGCAGACCACCACCGACCAGCGCCTGCTGGACGCCCGTGGCCCCTCCGACTGGGTCCACGCCGACCCCTGGCGCGTGCTGCGGATCCAGGCCGAGTTCGTGGAGGGATTCGGCCTGCTGGCGGAGATCCCGCGCGCGGTGAGCGTCTTCGGCAGCGCTCGCACCAAGCCGGGTTCGCCCGAGTACGAGCTGGCCGTGGACATCGGCGCCCGGCTGCACGAGGCCGGCTACGCGGTGATCACCGGCGGCGGGCCGGGGATCATGGAGGCCGCCAACAAGGGCTGCGACGAGGCCGGCGGGCTGTCGGTCGGGCTGGGCATCGAGCTGCCGTTCGAGCAGAAGCTCAACGCGCATCTCGACATCGGCCTGGAGTTCCGCTACTTCTTCGTCCGCAAGACGATGTTCGTCAAGTACTCGCAGGCGTTCGTCGTGCTGCCGGGCGGCTTCGGCACGCTGGACGAGCTGTTCGAGGCGATCACGCTGGTGCAGACCGGCAAGATCACCCGCTTTCCGATCGTGCTGGTCGGCACCGAGTTCTGGGGCGGCCTGGTCGACTGGGTGAAGAAGACCATGCTGACCTCCGGGAAGATCTCCCCCGAGGACATCGATCTGTTCCACCTCACCGACGATCCCGAGGAGGCCGTCCGCGTGATCGTGGACGCGCATGTCCAGCAGGCCCGGCTGCGCGACGAGGAGGAGGCGGCCAGGGCCGCCGCCGAGGCCGAGGGAGTGGACGGCAGCTGATGACCACCGCGGATTCGGTCCAGGAGGACGGGACCGGCGAGTCGTCCCGCCGGTTGGCCGTGTGCGTGTTCTGCGCCTCCAGCAACAAGATCGACAAGGTGTATCTGGACCTGGCCGAGCAGGTCGGGGCCGAGCTGGCGCGGCGCGGGCACAGCCTGGTCAGCGGCGGCGCGCAGGTGTCGTGCATGGGCGCCGTGGCCCGCGCCGCGCGGGCCGGCGGCGCCCGCACCATCGGGGTGATCCCCGAGGGGCTGGTCAGCGTGGAGATCGCCGACCCCGAGAACCACGAGCTGGTCGTCACGCCCGACATGCGCACCCGCAAGGGCGAGATGGACCGGCGCAGCGACGCGTTCCTGGTGCTGCCCGGCGGCATCGGGACGCTGGAGGAGCTCTTCGAGATCTGGACGGCCCGGGTGCTGGGCATGCATTCCAAGGCGGTCGTGATCCTCGACCCGACGGGGGTGTACGAGCCGCTGCGCGAGCTGATGACCGGGCTGACCGAGCAGGGGTTCGCCCGTCCCAAGATCTGGGACGCGATCGGCTGGACGGCGTCGGTGCCGGAGGCGTTCGATCTCTTGGAGCGGTCCCAGCCGCGGATCGAGTACACGCCGGCGGACTACGCCGAGGCCGAGCTGTGACCCGGCCGGTTTGGTGTGATTAGCCGGATATCGGAAGTGTGTCCTGGGGGTTCGGCCCACGGACGGGGCTGGTTCACCGGCGGTTCACGGGCACGCGCCAGGCTCCCCATGATCGTTGTTCATGCGAAGGAGCCGCCATGTCCGTGTCCCGTCGCGGGGTGATGAAGGGCAGCGCCGCCGGTGCGCTGTCCATCGCCCTCGCCGGCAGCCTCGACACGATCTTCCAGACCTCGGCCGAGGCCAAGGCCGGTGGAGCCGCTGGTTACGGCCCTCTGGTCCCGGACCCCAAGGGCGTCCTGGACCTTCCCAAGGGCTTTTCCTACAAGACCCTGTCCGCGCAGGGTGACACCATCGCCGACGGCGTGCTCGTACCGGGTGCGCACGACGGCATGGCCACGTTCGAGGGCAGCCGCAAGAACACCCTCCGTCTCGTGCGCAACCACGAGCAGACCGCCAGCGGCGTCAAGCCCGTCGCGCCCTCCTCATTGGTGTACGACCCCGCCGCCTTCGGAGGGACCACCACGCTTGAGGTGGACTCCCACGGCGACCTGGTGAGCCAGCGCATCAGCCTCGCGGGCACCTCCACCAACTGCGCGGGAGGCCGTACCCCTTGGGGTACGTGGCTGACCTGTGAGGAGACCGAGGGTTTCAGCGGCCAGACCAAGTCGCACGGCTGGGTGTTCGAGGTAGACCCGACCGGCAAACGGACCAAGCCCGTGCCGATCACCGGGATGGGCCGTTTCGCCCACGAAGCGGTGGCCATCGACCCGCACACTCTGGAGGCGTACCTCACCGAGGACGCGAGCGGGCCGTTCGGGCTGTTCTACCGGTTCCGCCCGCGCGCGCACCGCGGCCAGTACCACGCCTACCTGGAGGGCGGGCGCCTGGAGGTGATGGTCTGCCGGGACCTGCCCGACCTGTCGCTCGCCCAGGAGCCGGGCGAGGAGTTCCGCGTCAAGTGGAAGGCGGTGCCCGACCCGGCCGCCACGACCACCTCGATCCGCAAGCAGTTCGAGGACGGGAAGGTCACCCGTAGCCAGAAGCTGGAAGGCGCCTGGTGGGGGCACGGCAAGGCGTACTTCGTCGCCAGCTACTCCAAGAAGGAGGACGGCGCCGCGGCCGACCACGCCGGCCAGGTCTGGACCTACGACCCCAGGACCGACCGGATCAGGCTGGAGCTGATCTTCAAGCCGGGCGGCAGGTTCGACGGCCCGGACAACATCACGGTGTCCCCGTACGGCGGCGGCGTGATCCTGGCCGAGGACGGCGACGGCGAGCAGCACCTGGTGGGCACGGACCGCAAGGGCCGGGCGTTCGCGTTCGCGCGCAACGCGTTCAACGACAGCGAGTTCACCGGGGCGACCTTCTCACCCGACGGCCGCACCCTGTTCGCCAACCGGCAGTCCCCGGGCGTGACCTTCGCCATCACCGGCCCGTGGCACCGCATCCGCCACTGACCCCGTCCGCGTCCGCCGCGCTGGCCCGGCCTAGGCGAGACCGCGCCGGGTCAGCGTCGGCGGGCGTACCCCCTGGATGGACGCGACCATGTCCAGCACCTGCCGGAGCGCGGGCATCTGCCCCTCGGGCACGCGGAACACCCGTACCCCCAGCCAGGCGTAGACCGACGCGGCGGCCAGCAGCCCCGCATCGGGCTCCGTGTCCCCGTCCGCGCCGTCCTCGCGGACGAGCGTGACCGACACCGGCCTGCCCCCGGCCACCAGCTCCTTCACGCGTTCGGCGGGCGGCGCCGTCCCGGCGTCCACGACCCCGCCGGGGACGGGCGCGTTCCGGGCCAGGACCCGAGGCTCGTACGACTCCATGGCTCCGAGCATGGCACGATCGTCATGCGGAGACATCGACAGATCGGAGCGCGATCGTGGCTGTGGTCCTGGTCCTGGCCTGCCTGGCGGTGCTGGCCGCCGTCGTGGCGCTGGCGATGGGCCGGGGCGGCGAGCTGTCGCCGGCGCGGCGCGACCTCCCGCCGCTGCCGCCGTACGAGGACCGGCCGTTCACCGGCCCCGAGCCGTTCGCGTTGCCGCGCGGCTTCTGGGGGTACCAGGTCGAGAGGACCGACGAGGCCATCGGCCGGCTCCGCCGCGCGGTGTACGAGCGGGACGCCAGGATGGCCGCGCTCGAACACCGGATCGGCGAACTGGAACGCCGCCTCCACGAGGGCCACGACGGCCACGAGCTTGAGAACACCCTCCAGGACTCCCAGGAGGACACCGCGGACGACGCGCCGGAGCCCCCGCCGTGGACGTTCCCGGACGGTGGCCGCGTCGACCTGGTGAAGGGCCACGTGTCGGCCGCAGACCGCACCGAGGGGGACGGAGGCCGCTCATGAGCCGTGTCGCGATCCACGCCGACGCCGTGTCGTCCGCCACACCCGACCGGGTCTTCGCGCTGCTCGTCGACTGGCCCCTGCACGAGCGGTGGATGCCGTTCACCCGGGCGGAGGGCGGCCACGGGGTCGGGGCCGACCTGGTGGCCTGGACGGGCATCGGCCCCGTCGGCTTCCGCGACACCATGGTGATCACCGAGTGGACCCCGGGCCGCAGGGTCACCGTCCGGCACACCGGCAGGCTGGTGCGCGGCGAGGCGTTCTTCGAGGTCACACCGCTTGCCGAGGGGGGTTGCCGGGTCCGCTGGATGGAGGGGATCGACCTGCCGTTCGGCCCGCTGGGACGGATCGGCTGGCTGGCGGCCGGGCCGATGATCGGTTTCTTCCTCCGGGTGGGGCTGCGGCGCCTGGCCCGGCTCGCCGAGGCGCCCGGACCCGCCCCGGCGTCCGCCGGAGCGGCGGGCGGCGCCGGTTCCGTCGGAGGGCTGGAGTAGAACGGGGCGGTGAGCACCGCGATACTCGGCGACGACGGCCTGGCCCGCTGCCCCTGGGGGCTGTCGGCGCCCGACTACGTCGCCTACCACGACGACGAATGGGGCCGTCCGGTCCGGGACGACCAGGGGATCTACGAGAGGCTCTGCCTTGAGGCGTTCCAGTCCGGGCTGTCCTGGCTGACCATCCTGCGCAAGCGGGAGGGGTTCCGCGCCGCCTTCGCCGGGTTCGACCCGGAGAAGGTCGCCGCGTTCGGGCCGGAGGACGTGGAGCGGCTGATGGGCGACGCGGCGATCGTCCGCAACCGGGCCAAGATCGAGGCCGCGATCGCCAACGCCCGCGCCGCCCTCGACCTCCCCGGCGGGCTGGCCGCGACCGCGTGGCGGTACGCCGACGGGTCCGCGCCCGTCCCGAAGACGACGGAGGACGTCCCGCCGTTCACCGATGGCTCCAAGGCGCTGTCCAAGGAGCTGAAGAGGCACGGCTTCCGCTTCGTCGGGCCGACCACCGCCTACGCCCTGATGCAGGCGTGCGGCCTGGTGAACGACCATCTGGAAAGCTGCCACTGGCGCGCCATCGCCTCCCAGCCGGGGTGACCCGCTGGGGGGCGGGCGGGGCGCGGCGGTCCGGGCCGGGTCTCGCGGTCTCAGCGCCCCTCGAAGGTCGGCCGCTCCTTCTTCAGGAACGCCTCGGTGGCGTTGTGGTGGTCGGCGGTCTTCTCGCACGCGTCCTGGAGGTCCGCCTCCTTGGCCAGGGACGAGGACAGGTCATGGGCGGCGGCGTGGTCGAGTGCCGCCTTCACCGCCGCGTACGCGCGGGTCGGGCCCGCGGCCAGGCGCCGGGCCAGCTCGACCGCCGCGGGCGCCAGCTCGTCGGCCGGGACGACCCGGTTGACCAGGCCGAGCGCCAGGGCCTCGGCCGCCTTGATCCGCTCACCCAGCAGCAGCAGCTCGGCGGCCTTGGCCCGGCCCACCAGCCGCTGTAGCGTCCAGGACATCCCGCTGTCGGGCGCCAGGCCGATCCCGGTGAACGCGGTCGAGAACGACGCCCGGTCCGAGGCGATGATCAGATCGCAGGCCATCGCCAGCGACGCCCCCGCCCCGGCGGCCACCCCGTTCACCGCCGCCACCACCGGCTTGGGCATGGACGTGATCGTCTCGACGACCGGGTTGTAGTGCTTGCGGACGGTGTCGTCCAGCCCCCGGCCCGCCGCGAGGTTGTCGGCGTGCTCGCGCAGGTCCTGCCCGGCGCAGAAGGCCCGTCCCGCCCCGGTGAGGATCACCGCCCGGACGGCGTCGTCGCCCGCCGCCCGCTCCACCGCCGCGAGCAGCGCCTCCTTCATCGCCACGGTCAGCGAGTTCATCGCGTCGGGACGGTCGAGTGTGATCGTCGCCACACCCTCGGTCAGGTCGTACGCCACCGTTTCAGACACCGTCGTCCTCGCCTCCTGCACGCCGCCGATCCTCCGCGGCCTCGCCGTACCCGTCGAGGCAACCTTCGACGAACCGCGCCGCCGCGGGCAAGAGGCGCGCGGAGGCGTCGTCGAAGTAGCGTGCCGCCAGCGCGCCCGGCCAGCCCTGAGGCAGCAGCTCCTGGGGCAGTCCGGGGTCGTGGAACAGGAACTTGCGCCATTCGTGCACCAGGCGGCTGCGCACGGCGAAGGCCCGCTCGTCGGTGTCCACGGGATGCCCTTCCAGCAGCTCCTTCGCGTCCGCCATCCAGCGCTCGTAGGCCCGCGCCAGGCCCTCCAGGTCCCAGGCCCGTGCGACCAGCCCGTGCGAATCCCCCTCGTGCCGGGACCGGAACCGCTCCACCCGCACCGACTCGGCCGTCAGCAGCGGGTCGAGCTCCGGATTGGCGCGCGGCCCGATCCACGTGGTCTCGTCCAGCCGGGCATAACCCAGGTAGGCCAGGCCCGTCGCGAGGCGTTCCCGCCGTGACCGCTCACGCACCCTTTCGACCACCAAGAGGTGCCAATGCCCGTCCCAAGGCTCCAGATCCCGGTAGATGCGGTGCGCCGCCTCGTCCAGGCGCCGCACCGCCCGCGGCGTCAGCGCGTACCCGGGAACGGTCCCCGCGCCCCGGGCGAGGCGCACCGGTTCCAGCCAGTTCTGCCGGACCATCCGCGACACCGCGGTCCGGACGGCGGGGGCGGCGATCCCGAGAGCGGCGAGCAGCCGCACCAGGGCGGCGACGGGCGCCCGCCCGCCGCGCTGCCGCAAGTGGTCGCCGTACAGGTCGAACAGCGCCGAACGAGCGTTCATGTGAACCAGTCTCCCGGTGCCCGCTTGCTGATCGTTACCACTTCGCGCCCTGAACACGGGATAATGAACCACTACTGATGACGCGGATGCGACAGGCGGCCACGCGGCCAACGGTGCCCGGAGGCCCCATATGGCCCTAGGCAGGAAGGGGATGCACGCATGGCGGCGATGAAGCCGCGGACGGGAGACGGTCCGCTCGAAGTGACCAAGGAGGGGCGCGGAATCGTCATGCGTGTCCCGCTCGAAGGCGGTGGTCGCCTCGTGGTCGAGCTGTCCGCCGACGAGGCCAAGGAACTCGGCGACGCCCTCAAGGACGTCGTCGGCTGACCGGCCCTTTCGCGGTACCAGGTCCCGGGGGCTGGGGAGGCATGCCCGCTGCGACGCGGGCCGAGGCACCCTGAGCGCCGAGCCAGGGGGACGGCTCCTGGAACAGGGGAACGACCCCCTGGAACCCCCCGAACGCAGACCACCGATGAACGAGATCAGGGGGATCTCCACCATGCCCATCGAGACCCGGGTTCGCGCCGTCGGCGGCGCCGTTTCCGAGGCGGCCGTCGAGCTCGGGGCCGAGGCGCTCGCGGTGCCCGTCCGCTCGGGACCGGTGGCGCCTCCGGCGGAGGCGGCCAGGCTGCTTCCGTTCGCGCTGGAGGAGCTGCTGGAGCTGTACAACGCCAAGGGCGAGCCGGGTGAGATCGTCGCGGCGCCCGTGCGGCTCGGTGACACGGTGCGGGAGCTGCTGCTGTACGGGGTGGGCGAGGCGTCGCCGTCGGACCTGCGGAAGGCCGGGGCGGCGCTGGCCCGCCGCGGGAAGGGCCGCACGGCGCTGGCGGCGGGCGTCCCCGAAGGCGACCTGTCGGCCTTCGTCGAGGGCGCCCTGCTCGCCTCGTACCGGTTCAGGATCGGCGCCCAGGCCGAAGCCCCCACGGGGCCGAAGGCGCCGCTCGGCACCCTGGCCGTCCTGACCGAGGCGGGGCCGGAGGCGGCCGGGCCCGCCGTCGAGCGCGGCACCGTGCTGGCCCGCGCCACCGCCCTGGCCCGCGACCTGGCCAACACCCCCTCGGCGGAGAAGAGCCCGTCCTGGCTGGCCGAACGCGCGGAGGAGGTCGCCTCCGCGTCCGGCCTGCGGGCGGGGGTGCTCGGCGAGAAGGAGCTGGCCGAGGGCGGTTTCGGCGGCCTGCTCGCGGTGGGCGCGGGGTCGTCCCGCCCGCCACGGCTGATCGAGCTGGCCTACCCGGGGACGGGCTCCGGCCGCCATGTGGTGCTGGTCGGCAAGGGCATCACGTTCGACAGCGGCGGGCTGTCCCTCAAGCCCAACGAGGGCATGAAGACCATGAAGACCGACATGGCGGGCGGCGCCGCCGTCATCGCGGCGATGGGCGCCCTGCGCGACCTGGGCGTCGCCGACCGGGTGACCGGCCTGGTGGCCGCCGCGGAGAACCTGCCGTCCGGCTCGGCCATGCGCCCCGGCGACGTGATCACCCACTTCGGCGGCACCACCTCGGAGGTGCTCAACACCGACGCCGAGGGCCGTCTCGTCCTGGCCGACGCGCTCGCCTACGCCGACGCCGAGCTCGACCCCGACGTCGTGATCGACCTGGCCACGCTGACCGGGGCCGCCAAGGTGGCCCTGGGCCTGCGGCACGGCGCCCTGTTCGCCACCGACGACGGCCTGGCCGGCGCGCTGGCCGGGGCGGGCGCCGCGGCGGGCGAGCCGGTGTGGCGGCTGCCGCTGGTGGACGACTACCGCAAGGCGATCGACTCCGACGTCGCCGACGTGTCCAACACCGGGCGCCCCGGGTTCGGCGCCGGCACGATCACCGCCGCGCTGTTCCTGCGCGAGTTCGCCGGCGACCGGGCCTGGGCGCATCTGGACATCGCGGGCCCGGGACGCGCCACGTCCGACGACGCCGAGATCACCAAGGGCGCCACCGGCTTCGGCGCCCGCCTCCTGCTCCGCTGGCTGGCGGGCTCCTAGCGCTTCCGGCGGTCGATCACCGGGACCTCGCGGCGGCGGCGCACCTGCACCACGACCTCCTTCAGCGGCGCGTCCCACGACGGCTCCACGGGGAAGCACCAGGAGGCCGCCTCCGCCGTGGCGGGGACGTCGGTGAGGGTCAGCGCGACCAGCCTCGGCCGCTCCGCCGTACGGGCCAGCTCGACCAGCTCGTCCGACGGCAGGAACACCAGGTAGTCCTGCTCGCCGCGGCGGGTGCCCGGCACCCCGCGGCGCAGCGCCGCCAGCGCCTCCACCCGCGACCAGGGCAGCAGCCGGTCGGCCCGGCGCGGCAGCGGCCAGCGGGCCGGGCGCCGCACCCCCTCGTCGGTCAGCTCCAGGACGGGCCGCCGTCCCAGGACCCGTCCCACCGCGCCCAGCAGCCCCGCGCCGAACAGCACCAGCCCCATCGTGCCCAGGATGATCACGACCAGGCTGCGCGACCCGGTGCCCCGGATCAGGCCGCCGCCCACGAACCCGGCCGAGGCCAGCACCAGGATCAGGAAGGCCACGAGCTGCCAGACCGCCTGCCACGAGCGCCTGGTCCGTACCGTGAACGCCGTCTGCGCGGGCATCGCATCCGCCTCAGGACCGCTTGACGGCGCACAGCAGGCCGTCGCCGACCGGGAGCAGCAGCGGCACCAGCCGCTCATCGTCCCTGATCATGGAGCCCACCTCGCGGATCGCGGTGGTCTCCGGATCGTGCTTGGAGGGGTCGGCGACCCGGTGGTGCCACAGCGCGTTGTCGAACGCCACCACCCCGCCGGGCCGTAGCAGCCGCAGCGCCGCCGTCAGGTACTCCGGGTACTCGGTCTTCAGCGCGTCGCAGAACACCATGTCGTAGGCGCCGTCGGTGAGCCGCGGCAGCACCTCCAGCGCCCGGCCGGCGATCATGCGGGTGCGGGAGGTGCCCAGGCCCGCCTCCGCGTAGGCCAGCTTGGCCAGCCGCTGATGCTCGGGCTCGACGTCCACGCTGGTCAGCACCGCGTCCCTGGCCATGCCGCGCAGCAGCCAGATCCCGGAGACACCGCAGCCGGAGCCGACCTCCACGACCGTCCTGGCGCCGATCAGGGCGGCCAGGAAGCGCAGCGCCGCACCCGCGGCGGGACCGACCGGCGCCGCGCCGATCTCCTCCCCGCGCCGCCGCGCGTTCAGTAGCGCCTCGTCTTCGGGGAGGAATTCCTCCACGTAGGCCAGCGTGGCCTCTATGGCGTCGATGGCTGCCTCCTCGCGGACCCCCGCCTGGCTCATGCTGGGAAGACCATATCGCTGGACGGGAACGCATCGTCGGTTCAGCGCGTTGTAGGGGGTGACCGCTTCACCCATGCCGGCCTGCTATGGCCCGGTACGGAAGGCGAGATCACCGACTGCACGGTCTCGGTTCACCGACGCCCCAGCCCAGGCGCGACCGTCCAGGCCAGCAGAGAGGAACGACCCGGCATCATGGGAGTCGCAGCAATGACATTGACCGGCGCCGTGGGCGGTCTGCCCGCCATCGCCGGGCGTGGCCGCGCCGCCGCGGCCCGGGAGAACGCGCCGGACGCGGAGTGGGCACCGCCGTCCTGGGAGGAGGTCGTGCGCGAGCACTCCGGGCGCGTGTACCGGCTCGCCTACCGGCTGACCGGCAACCAGCACGACGCCGAGGACCTCACACAGGAGGTCTTCGTCCGGGTGTTCCGCTCGCTGTCGAACTACACGCCGGGCACGTTCGAGGGCTGGTTGCACCGGATCACCACCAACCTGTTCCTCGACATGGCGCGGCGCCGCCAGCGCATCCGGTTCGAGGGGCTCGGCGACGACGCCGCCGAGCGCCTGCAGGGCCGCGAGCCCACGCCGGCGCAGGCGTTCGACGACCGCAACTTCGACGCCGACGTCCAGGCCGCCCTGGACGCCCTCGCCCCCGAATACCGCGCGGCCGTGGTGCTGTGTGACATCGAGGGCCTGTCGTATGAGGAGATCTCGGCGACCTTGGGTGTCAAACTGGGAACCGTGCGAAGTCGTATTCACCGGGGACGCGCCCAGTTGAGGGCGGCGCTGGAGCACCGCGCGCCGCGCCGCCGTACCGAGGCCGGCGAGGACGCCGAACCCATCGCGGCGGCCCTTGCCCCGGGGAAGGATCAGGGCGGCGACCTGGTCGCGGCCCGCGCCCACGGCGGCCCGGGCGAGTCCCCGTCAGGCGGCGGCTAACGGCACGCCGCGGGTCCGCGTGCCCGTGGCGCCTCCCCGGAGGAGGCCGCCGCACCATGGCGCGGAACGCGACCACGACCGCGAGCACGACGCCGATGAAACCGCTGAACCGCATCCGAGCGACGACGGATCGACACGAGGGAGCCGGAACCGCGTGAGTTGTCTGGGGGAGCGTCTCACCGCTCTGGTCGACGGTGAGCTGGGTCACGACGAACGCGATCGCGCGCTGGCCCACCTCGCGGGGTGCGCGCGGTGCCGCTCGGAGGCCGACATGCTGCGCCGCCTCAAGCGGCGGCTGCGCGGGCTCGGCGACCTTCCCGCGAGCGACGGGGCCGACGACCTTCCCTCCACCGACTTCATGGCCCGTCTCCGCGGCCTCGCCGACACGGCCTCCGGGCCCGACACTCCCTCCGGACCCTCTGCTCCCTCCGTTCCACCACTGGACGTTCCTCCGCTGGACGCCTCACCACCCCGCGTCCCGGTCGCGTCACCCCTTCACGGGCGCCCGCGTACGCGCGCCAACCGGCCCGTCGTCCACGCTCGCGCGTCCCGGGTCACCTCGGCCCACGCTGTGACGGGTCACGGCCTCACCGCCCCGCTCTACGGCGGGGTCGCGACGATGCCCCGCCATGTGCGGCGCCGCTATCTGGCCGTCGGCGCCGCGACCCTGGTGATCGGGCTGGGCGCCGCCTCGTACGCGGCCGGTGGCCAGCGGGAGGTGCCGACGGTGAGCCCCGCCTTCGACCGCTTCGCCGTGGAGCACGCGCTGACCTCGGGCGACGTGCCGATGGGCGACCCGGTCGACCACGGTTCCTCCGTCCCGCCCGTTCCGGAGCCGTGATCGCCGGGCCCTCCGAGGGCGGCGCCGCCTCCGGGCGGCGGCGGTTGCGGACGGTACTCGTGTGCGGCGTGGCGGGCGCGGTGGCCGTCGCCGTCGCGCTGGCCGCCGACCTGCACAAGACGCAGCGCGCCCGCAACGACCCCGAGGCCGTGCGGCTGCTCCACACGGCGGCGGGCGCGGCGCTCCGCGTCCGCTACCAGGGCACGCAGTTCCTCACCACGTGGAGCGGCTCCAGCCCGGCGACCCAGCGGGTCAAGGTCGAGCACACCCCGGGCGACGGCACCTACTACGACCACGATCCCTCCTTCCCGGCGGGCGGGGCACGGTCGCGGCCCAAGCCTGGCACGGCGCGGACGTACCAGCCGGACAGCCTGCCGGTCTGGAACGGCGCGGTGGGCTTCACCTCGGAGATCCTGGGCCTGCTGATCCGCAACTACCGGGTCGTCCGGGGACCGGAGGCGTCGGTCTGCGGGCGCCGGGCGCGGGTCGTGGAGGCCCGCCGGGTGGACGGCACCACCGCGGGCCGGTTCTGGATCGACCACGAGACCGGGCTCATGCTGCACCGCGAGCTGCTGGACGCGAGAGGCCAGGCCGTGTCCACCACCGGTTTCAGCGAGCTGCGCGTGTCGCGGCCGGGCGACGCGGGCCGGGACCGGCCGCGGACGCTCACCGCGACCGCGTCGCCGAGCACGGCGGCGTCCGCCGTCCCCTGGGCCGACCGGCTGGACGGCAAGGAACTGGCCACCCTGCGCGACCAGGGCTGGCCCGTCGCCGGCGCCCTGCCGGGCCGGCTGACGCTGTACGACGCGCGCCGTCCCGCCGCCGCCCAGCGGCCCGGCCCCCACGAGCAGGCGGCCGTCAGGACCCGGAACAGGACCGAGAGCGACATCGTCCATCTCAGCTACTCCGACGGGCTGGCCGCCGTGTCGGTCTTCATCCAGCGGGGCGCGCTGGACGAGTCCCGCCTGACCGGCTGGCGCCGTACCACCACCCGGGACCGGACGGTGTTCCGCCGTGATTCGCTGCACCACTGGGCGGTCTGGGCCAAGGACGGCTATGTTTACACGGTCTTGACCGACGCTCCGCCCGACACCGCCGACCTGGTGGTGAACTCCCTGCCACGGGAGGAGGACGCCCTCCGCTCCCGGCTGGGACGGGGGTTCCGCAGGCTGCTGTCCTGGGCCAACCCGTTGGGGTGAGCCTCGTCCGGCGGCGCGGACCGCGGCCTCGGGCGGCCCTGCGCGGTGGCGCGAATTGAGGTGGCGTGCGGGGAATGATGTCATGGAACCGTATGCCTGCTTTGTACGCCATACCCTTGCGCGGGGAACGGGGGCCGGGGGCGTTTTATGCTCATCACACGCCCCGCCGGGCACGATGAGCGCGATGACGGGTAGACCATGCTCGGTAGGAGTTGGGGATGACGGAAGAGAGCCGCGGGCCGGCCGGGGCGTCTGAGAAGGACGACCTTCTGCCCGGTGCCGGGGGTGGTCGTGACGACGCGGCCGAGCCCTCGGAGACGGGCGCCGAGGTCCGGGCCGGCGACGACCGGGACGACCGGGAGGTCCGCAGCGACCGCGACGACGCCCCGGACGATCGGGACGACGACCCCGAGCCGTCGGGAGCGGTGGGTCTTGAGAAGGGTCCCGGGGTGGCGGACCGCTTGGTCGCCGGGTTCGCGCCACCCGACTCCTACGCCCGCGACACCGACATTCCCGCGCCGCCGCAGCCGACGGCCGTCGACCGTCCCATGCCGAGCGTCCAGGGTGCCTCCGCGCCTGCCGGGCCGGGTGCGCCGCCCGCCGGGCCCGGTGAGGGCGTCCAGCAGGACGTGGTCCCCGACGGCGTCGTCCCGGACGGGCCCGTGCCCCCGCATCAGGGTGAGCAGGGCCGGATGCGCCCCGGCTTCGTCCCACACGGGTACGAGCCGCACGACCCGAGGATGGCGGCCCACCAGCAGCCCGGCCAGGACCCGCGTGCGGGAGGCCGCGGCACCCCGTACGGCTGGCCGCCCCAGCAGTCGCACCAGCCGCCACCGGCGGGACCCCAGGCGGGGCCGCCCCCCGGCGGGATGCCCGTCGGCGGCCCTCCCGGCGCTCCCCGTCCCATGACGCCCGGCGGGTACGGCGGCCCGCCCGGCTCCCCGAACTGGGCGCCGGTGCCGCCGCTCCCGTCCGCGTCCCGCGGCATGCCCGGCCTGGGCGTGCTGGCCGTGGTCGCGCTGATCGTGGCGCTGGTGGCCGGCGGCGTCGGCGCCGGCATCGGGGTCATGGCCAGCGGGCGGCCCGCCGACCAGCCCTCGGTCAGCCTCGGCGGCGACAACTCGGGCCAGCCCAAGAACCGCCCGCCGGACTCGGTCGCCGGCGTGGCGCAGCGGGTCCTGCCCAGCGTCGTGTCGATCCGGGTCGCCCAGGGCGGCGGCAACGGCGTCGGCGGCACCGGCTTCATCGTCAACGGCGGCTACATCATCACCAACAACCACGTGGTGGCGTCCGGCGGCGAGATCGAGGTCGTGTTCAACGACAAGAAGAGGCTGCCCGCCACGCTCACCGGGCGCGACGCCGGCTCCGACATCGCCGTGCTCAAGCCGCAGGGCCAGC
This sequence comes from Actinomadura sp. SCN-SB, assembly GCF_043906805.1. Classification (NCBI taxonomy): domain Bacteria; kingdom Bacillati; phylum Actinomycetota; class Actinomycetes; order Streptosporangiales; family Thermomonosporaceae; genus Actinomadura; species Actinomadura sp. SCN-SB. Next base: position 21,294 of record NZ_JBIMPP010000094.1, read on the forward strand.
ACTCGCTGCCCCCGCTGACCCCCGGCAACTCCGACGAGCTCGCCGTCGGCGACCCGGTGATCGCCATCGGCTCGCCGCTGGGGCTGGACAGCTCGGTGACCACCGGCATCGTCAGCGCGCTGAACCGGGCCGTGCCCACCGGCGGCGAGAACGGGGAGATCTCCTCCTACCTCAACGCCATCCAGACCGACGCGGCCATCAACCCCGGCAACTCCGGCGGCCCGCTGGTGGACGGCAAGGGCCGGGTGATCGGCATCAACACCGCCATCCTCACCGTGGGCGGCCGCGGGCTCGGCGGGGAGAGCCAGTCCGGCAGCATCGGGCTGGGCTTCGCCATCCCGATCAACCAGGCCAAGCGGGTGGCCGAGTCGATCATCAACACCGGCTCGGTCAAGCAGGCCAGGATCGGCGTGATCCCCGACCCGCAGTTCCAGGAGGGCGGCGCGCGGATCATCGGCTCGGCCCCGCAGGGCCAGGAGCCGGTGACCCCGAACGGCCCGGCGGACAAGGCCGGCCTGCGTCCCGGCGACGTGATCACCAAGGTGGACGGCCGCCCGATCGACGGGCCCGCCGACCTGGTCGCGCTGATCAGGAGCAAGGCGCCCGGCGACCGGATCCAGGTCACCTACCAGCGCGACGGCAGGGAGACCACCGTTCCGGTGACACTGGAGGCAGGATGACCGTCAAGAGTCGATTGCCAGATACGGGGCGTTGACGGAAGGTGGATACCCTTAAGGGGCCGGGCCGCGACGGTCCGGTCCCTTGGCGCCTGTGGAGGTCGGGTTGTTCGACGTCGGACTCGGCGAGATGGTGGTGCTCGTCGTGCTCGCCCTGGTCATCTTCGGGGACAGGCTGCCCCAGGCGGCCGCCCAGGCGGGCCGGGCACTGCGCCAGATACGCCAGATGGCCAACAACGCCAAGGCCGACCTGCAAGAGGGCCTGGGACCCGAGTTCAAGGACTTCGACGTCGCCGACCTCAACCCCAGGACGTTCGTCCGCAAGCACCTGCTCGAAGACCACGACGACGACCTGCGGCCCACCACCGCCAACGGCACCGGCGTCTTCGACGACGAACCGTCCTTGACCACGGCGCCGGGCGGCCTCGAATACGGCGAGCGCCCGCCGTTCGACAACGAGGCGACCTAGCGGCGCCGTCGAGCCCCCGGCCCGGCGACGCCGGCTCGGAGCGGCTCGCGGTCAGCGCCGCTTCGGGGAGATGCCGAGGGACATCCCGGCCAGCCCACGGGACCGGGTGCCCAGGGTGTCGGCGATCGTGCGGAGCTCCTTGGCGGCCTCGGCGTCCGGATCGGACAGCACCAGCGGAGTGCCGGTGTCGCCGCCCTCGCGCAGCCGCGGGTCGATCGGAACCTGCCCCAGCAGCGGGACGCGGGTGCCGAGCGTCCTGGTCAGCGCGTCCGCCACCGTCCGGCCGCCCCCCGTACCGAAGACGTCCTGCCGCTCACCGCAGTGCGCGCAGGTCAGGTACGACATGTTCTCGATCACGCCGATCACCTGCTGGTGGGTCTGCGCCGAGATCGCGCCCGCCCGCTCGGCCACCTCCGCGGCCGCCTGCTGCGGCGTGGTCACCACCAGGATCTCCGCGGACGGCAGCAGCTGCGCCACCGAGATCGCGATGTCGCCGGTGCCCGGCGGCAGGTCCATCAGCAGGACGTCCAGGTCGCCCCAGTAGACGTCGGCGAGGAACTGCTGCAGCGCGCGGTGCAGCATCGGGCCGCGCCACACCACCGGCTGGTTCCCGGCGGTGAACATCCCGACCGAGATCACCTTCACGTCGTGCGCCGACGGCGGCATGATCATGTCCTGCACCTTGGTCGGCGCGTCCTGGACGCCCAGCATCCGCGGCACCGAATGGCCGTAGATGTCGGCGTCCACCACGCCCACCTTGCGGCCCTGCGCCGCCAGCGCGGCGGCCAGGTTGACCGTGACCGACGACTTGCCGACGCCGCCCTTGCCGCTGGCCACCGCGTACACCCTGGTCAGCGAGCCGGGCTTGGCGAACGGGATCTCCTTGGCGGGCTCGCCGCCGCGCAGCTTGGTCTGCAGCGCCTTGCGCTGCTCCTCGCTCATCACGTCCAGCTCGACCGCGACGGAGGACACGCCGTCGAGCCGCGAGACGGCCTCGGTGACACTGCGGGTCAGCGTGTCCTTCATCGGACAGCCGGCCACGGTCAGATAGACGCCGACCCGCACCGCGCCGCCGGGCGCGATGTCGACGCTCTTGACCATGTCGAGCTCGGTGATGGGCTTACGGATCTCGGGATCGTTCACCGTGGCGAGCGCCTCGGTCACCTGCTCGGTCGTCAACTGGGAGGCCATGCCCCCATGGTATGGACATGCGGGCGATGCCCGCGAACCCGGCACCCCGTTACCTGACGCGACACGGCCGATACTCTCCGCGAGACGCCGTTCCCCTCGCACCCCGGCGCCGCGCGCCGTACGATCGCCCCCGTGACAACGTCGTCCACCTCCATTCACGCCGAGGAATCCACCCTCTGGCGGGACATGCTGCGCGCCCAGGTGCAGATCTCCCGCCGGCTCCAAGCGGACATGACGACCCGCCACAGTCTCGCGCTCGGCGCGTTCGACGTCCTGGTGCGCCTGGGCGAGACCCCGGGCGGCAAGCTGCGGATGAACGACCTGGCCGACCGGGTGCTGCTGTCGCGCAGCGGGCTGACCCGGCTGATCGACCGCATGCAGCGGGGCGGGCTGGTGCAGCGCGTGGCCTGCGACAGCGACGCGCGCGGGTTCTACGCGGTGCTCACCCCCGAGGGCAGGAGGCGGCTCGACGAGGCCACCCCCACCTACCGGGAGGGCATCCGCCGGCACGTCCTGGGACGGCTGGACGAGGAGGAACGGGAGACGTTCGCCCGGATCCTCGGCAAACTCGGCGACCCCGCCTCTCCCGGCTGACCCTCACCCCCGGTTCAGCGCAGCGGCGCGCCCGAGGTCTCCTTGCGGTCCCCGTCCAGTTCCCTGATCAGCTGCTGAAGCTCGGAACGCAGGAAGTCGCGGGTGGCCACCTCGCTCAACGCCAGCCGCAGCCCCGCGATCTCCCGGGTCAGGTACTCGGTGTCGGCGATGGCGCGCTCGTTCCGGGCGCGGTCCTGCTCGTACTGCACCCGGTCCCGGTCGTCCTGCCGGTTCTGCGCCAGCAGGATCAGCGGCGCCGCGTACGACGCCTGCAACGACAGCGCCAGCGTGAGGAAGATGAACGGATACGGATCCCAGCGCAGGAAGGACGGCGCCAGCAGGTTCCAGCCGATCCAGACCGTGACGAAGACCGTCATGTACACCAGGAACCGGGCCGTACCGAGGAACCTGGCGAAGCGCTCGGACAGCCGGCCGAACGACTCGGGATCGTAATGCGGGCGGGGCAACAGGCTACGGCGCAGCTCACGCGGCTGATCCAGGCGTGGCGTCGTCATGGTCACCTCCCCTGTCGGTCGGTCGTGTCCCGCTCACCCCCGGCGGCCGGGCCGCCGCGAAGGGCCTCCTCCTCCGGATCCCCCGTACCCTCGGCGGCCGCTTCCATGGCGCTTTCCCGCCAGTCCACGGGCAGCATGTGGTCGAGCACGTCATCGATCGTGACACTGCCGAGCAGATGCCCGTTCTCGTCCACCACCGGGCCCGCCACCAGGTTGTACGTGGCCAGGTACGTCGCCACCGCCTCCAGCGACGCCGTCGGGCGCAACGGATCCAGCTCCGTGTCCACGATCCCGCTCACCAGCGTCGGCGGCGCCTCCCGCAGCAGCCGCTGAAAATGCACCGTGCCCAGATAACGGCCCGTGGGCGTCGCCGTGGGCGGACGGCACACGTACACCTGCGCCGCCAAAGCCGGGTTCAGATCGGGATTGCGGATCCGCGCCAACGCCTCCGCCACCGTGGCGTCCGGCGACACCACCACCGGATCCGTGGTCATCAGACCGCCCGCGCTGTAATCCGGATAGGTCAGCAACCGCCGCACCGGCGCCGCGTCCTGCGGCTCCATCAACGTCAGCAGCCGCTCCCGCTGCTCGATCGGCAACTCGCCCAGCAGGTCGGCCGCGTCATCCGGATCCATCGCCTCCAGCACGTCGGCCGCACGCTCCACCTCCAGCCGCCCCAAGATCTCGACCTGGTCGTCCTGCGGCAACTCCTCCAGCACATCCGCCAGCCGCTCGTCATCCAGCGCCCGCGCGACCTCGTCCCGCCGCTTCTCCGGCAGCTCATGCACGATCCCCGCCAGATCGGCCGGTTTCATCCGCTCGAACGCCGCGATCAACCCCGCCGCGCCCTGGCCGTACTCCACCGCCGAGAACCCGTGCACCGCATCCCAATCCACCACGAACGTCTCGCCACGCCGCCGCAACCGCCCACCCCGGACCGCACGGCTCACCGCCACCTTGGACAGCAGCCAATCCCGCGTCCTCGTCGGCTCCATGGCCACGTCCACCACCACGACCGGCTCATCCCCGTCCACCAGCCGCACCGTCCGGTCCAGCATCTCGGCGATCACCAGGGTCTCCGCCTCGCGCTTCTGGAACCTCCGCACATTGAGCCGGCCATCGAACACGATCGCATCCGCCTCCACCACCGTCACCCGGGTGATCGGCAAGAACACCGGCCGGCGCGGCGCCACCTCCACCACCAGCCCCAGCACCCGCGGCGGGCGCGCCCCCAGACGCAACGCCACCACCACATCGCGAACCCGCCCGACCTGGTCACCCGCCGGATCGAACACGGCCACCCCGGCCAGCCTCGCGATGAACACCCGCCCCGGAACACCGGTCATATGCTGAGCTTATTT
>NZ_JBIMPP010000095.1:0-24110 GCF_043906805.1 Actinomadura sp. SCN-SB
GTCACGTACTGGGCGTTCCGGACCAGCACGTTGGGGTCGGCGATCCGCTCGTTCTGGGCGGCGAGCCGCACGACCGCCACGGGCGGCGGCACGTCCTTCGAGGAGTCGGACTTCGCGTGGATCGCCACTCCTGTCGCCGCGGCGGCGACGACGGTGGTGGTGGCCGCCGCCAACACGCCCTTGCCCGCCGCCGTCGCGAGGAAGCTCTTGCTCGCGACCGTTCCGGCCGCGCCGCCACCGGCGGCGGCTCCGCCCGCTCCCGCTCCGGCACCGGCTCCGGCGGCGCCCGCGCCCGCTCCGGCGGCGGCGGCCGTGGCGCCCGGCGCGACGGCCATGGCGCCGAGCGGGAAGAGCGCCGCGAGCGCGACCGCGCCCGCGGCCAGCGCGCGCACGCCCTGCCGTTCCCATCCGCTGCCGTACGCGGCGACCGCCGCGGCCTCCAGCTCGGCGACGAACGCCGCGGCGCCCGCGGGCCGTTCCAGGGGCTCCTTGGCCATCCCCCGCAGGACGAGGGGACGCAGCGGTTCCGGCACGTCGTCGAGGCCGACCGGGGCGTTCAGGTGCTGGTGCATCAGGGCGCCCCGCTCGCCGCCCGCGTACGGCCGCCGCCCGGTGACGCACTCGACGAACACGCAGGTGGCGGCGTACACGTCGGTGGCGGGCGTGCAGGGCTCCCCGCGCCACTGCTCGGGCGCCATGTAGGCCGGCGTACCGGCGAGCGAGCCCTCCCCGGCCAGCACCGCGACACCGAAGTCGACCAGCTTGCTCAGCCCGTCGGCCTGCACCACCACGTTGGCGGGCTTGTAGTCGCGGTGCACCACACCGACGGCGTGCGCCGCCGCCAGCCCCAGCAGCGAGCCCTTCAGCACCAGCAGCGCCGCCTCCGGTGCCAGCGCGCCGTTCTCACCGAGCACCGCCTTGAGGGACACCCCGTTGATCGCTTCCATCACGATCGCCGCGCCCTGCTCGCTCTCCACGAACCGGAAGAGCCGCACCACGTACGGGCTGGTCAGGCGGCCCCGGAGCCGGTGTTCCCTCGGTAGGTGCTCGCGGTGAGCAGCCGCGCCGCGGCGGAGCGGCCGTTGAGCGCGCTCACCACCTGCGCGGCCGTGCTGGTGATCTCGCCCGAGGCGTCCGTGGCGAGGCCGACCACGACGTCCTTGGCGATGGCGGTGGCGCGGCGCCCTAGCGGTCCGGGTTCTCGCCGCTGACGAGTGTGTACCGGCCGAGGGCCATGCGCAGAAGCTCGTCGGCGATCTCGTCCAGGGTGGCGTCGACCCAGCCGACGACCCAGTCGTGCATGAGGCCGTTGACGGCGCCGATGAAGGCGGCGGCGGCGATCCGGTAGTTCCCGGGCGGAACCTCGCCGCGCCGGATGGCCTCGTCGACGGTCCCGGCGATGAGGTCGATCCAGACGGCGCGGCGCTCCAGGCGCTGACGGTCCATGCGGCGGCTGACGCCGATGATCTCGACGTAGGCGATGCGGGCGTGGCGCGGGTCGGACGCGGCGCCCTCGATGTAGGCGCGCACGAGGCGCGTGAAACGTTCGGTCACCGGCTTGTCCTGGACGTGGGGCAGCGCGTCGAGGACGGCCTGCTGGGCGACGTCGTTCACGTACAGGTGCAGTTCGGCCAGGACGTCTTCGAGGGTGTCGAACTCCTCGTAGAACTGGCGGGTGGACAGCCCGGCCGCCTTGCAGATGTCGACGACCCTGGTGTCGCGGTAGCCGGGGCCGGCGCCGAACAGCTCCAGGGCCGCCTCCAGGAAGCGCCGCCGGCGTTCGGCCCGGCGCTCGGCGACCGGCCTGCCCTTGTACCGGCCGGCCGCGGCCGGGTTCCGGTTGGCCACCGCGCCCCCTTCGCCTGGTCCGCCGATCGCTTCCGCATCGGGTCTTGTGGCGGCCGTCACCCAAGATTACTATCCAGTAACCGAGAGTTGAAAACGGCCGTTTCCACTCTATGAGCATGTGCGTTCATCACGTGTCCCGCCCCTCACCCCCAGGAGGACGAACATGCGAGCTCCGACCGCCGCGCGCCTACGCAGATCCCTGCTCGGCGGCGCCCTGGCGATCGCGACGGCCGCCGCCACCGTCACGGCCGGAACCGTCCCCGCGAACGCCGTGCCGCTGCAGGAGGTGATGCTGGTCGGCAACAACTGGGAAGGCACCGCCGACGTCATCAGGTCCAGCGGCGACTTCGCCAAGATCGGCCGGATCGACCTCATCCCCGACAAGGCGGAGCGGCTCCGCGAGATCTATCTCAATCCCCTCCGGCTGGCCTTCTTCCTCGGCATCCGCGAGACCGTCGGCGAGGGCCACGACCAGTTCACCGACGACCTGTACAGCACGCCCGACGGCTCGGCCATCGTCGTCTCGCGTCCCAGCTTCGCCGACGTGGTCTCCATCGACACCGCCACCGGCGCGGTGCGGTGGCGCTTCCCGGTCTCCGGTTTCCGCTCCGACCACATGGCCGTCTCGCCCGACGGCTCCCGGGTGGCGGTGTCGGCGTCCACCAGCAACACCGTGCACGTGCTGGACATCAACACCGGTCGGCAGCTCGGGTCGTTCCGTACCGGCGACAAGCCCCACGAGAACGTCTTCACCCGCGACGGCAGGATCTGGAACATGTCGATCGGCGAGGTGAACAACGACTTCGACGCGCCCTGGCAGGACTTCCTCAAGGGCGACCGCAAGATCACCATCGCCGACGCCACCACGTACGACGTCGTCAGGACCGTCGACATGCGGCAGCGGCTCGACGCCTTCGGCCGCCGCGACATGTCCGACGCGGTGCGCCCGGTGGCCTTCACCCCCGACGAGTCCACGCTGTACTTCCAGGTCTCGTTCTTCAACGGCTTCTTCGAGTACGACGTCGCCTCCGACGCCATCACCCGGATGAAGACCCTCCCGAAGAACCCCGGCACCTCCGACGACCGCACCACCTTCGTCAACGACTCCCGCCACCACGGCATGTCCATGAACCCCGCCGGGACCAAGCTGTGCATCGCCGGGACCATGGACGACTACGCCACCATCGTCGACCGCGCCACCTTCCAGGAAGGCCCCCTGGTCCCGGCCGCCAAGCCGTACTGGGCCACCGTCAGCGGCGACGGCCGCGCCTGCGTGATCTCCGAGAGCGACGCCGACCGGGTCACGGCCATCGACTTCGCCACCGGAAACAAGATCACGTCAGTTCCCGTCGGCGACCATCCGCAGCGGGTCCGGGTGGCCCGCCTGCCCGTCGGCTGGACCGGCCCGTCCACCGGCTGACGTCGCCCTGAAAGGGTTGCCGGCAGGCCCGCGCCGGGCCTGCCGGCTACCCACCCTCGCCGGCCCGGCGGCATCATGAACGCGGCGCCGCCTGTGCGTCCCCACGGTGCGGTTGGGCTGGAGGAGTGCATGCTGGACGTCGGCTTCTCGCTGCTGGGGCCGGTGGAAGTACGGAGGGACGGCCGTCCGGTGCCGCTCGGCGGTGGCAGGCAGCGTGCGCTGCTGGCCGCGCTGCTGCTGAACGCGGACCACGTGATCTCCATCGACCGGCTCGTGGACGAGCTGTGGGGGGACCTGCCGCCCGCCTCCGCCCGCACCCAGGTCCACACGCTCGTGCACCGGGTACGGCGGTCCCTGGGCGCCGCCGGTGCGCTGATCGAGACCACCCCGCCCGGCTATGTCCTCCGTACGGGCCGGCCGGGGACCTCCGTGGCGCTGGACGTCCCGGAGTTCACGGGACGGGTCGGGCGTGCTCGCGACCGCGCCGCCCAGGGAAGACCGGACGAAGCCGTCGCGGAGTTCCGCGCGGCGCTCGCGCTCTGGCGCGGGCAGCCCTTGGAAGGCGCCAGCGCGGCGTTCGTCCCACGCGAGGCGGCACGGCTGGACGAGCTGCGCCTGACGGCGATCGAGGAGTGCCTCGGCCTTGAGCTGGCTTTGGGGCGGCATGCGGCCGTGGTGGCGGAACTGGCGGCGCTGGTCGACGAGCATCCGCTCCGGGAGGAACTCCGCGCCCGGCTGATGCTGGCCCTCTACCGTTGCGGGCGGCGTACGGAGGCGCTGGAGGTCTACCGCAGCGGGCGCGCACTGCTCGTGGAGGAGACGGGCCTGGAGCCGACGGCCCGGTTGCGCGAGTTGCACGAGGTGATCCTGAGGGGCGATCGCGACCCCGAACCGCTCATCCCCGTCCCGGAACGCCCGCGCGAATCGCCTCCCACCGGCACCTCGGCACCCGCCGCATCCGCCGCCGGGCCGGCCGGTAGCAGGCGGGTCAGGGCCATCGGTGTGGCCGTGGCGATGGCCTTGATGGTCTGTGCCGGAGGATCGGCCGCGGCAGGCGGGTTCACCACCGGGGCGTCCGCGCAAGCGCCGCCGGTGCAGTTCGTCCCCGGGCCCGCTTGGAGGGAGTCGCCGCCGAAGCCGGTGCCGGCGTCCTTCTTCGGTACGACCATCGGAACCAAGAGCGGCGCCATGCCGGGGTTCCGTATCGGGGCGGCCCGGTTCTGGGACAGCCGTACGCGATGGGCCAACGTCCAGCCCGAACCCGGCAGATTCGACTGGAGCAACCTCGACCGGATGGTGGCGGGTGCGGAGCGCAAGCGCCTTCCGATGCTCTACACGATGGGCATCACCCCATCCTGGGCGGCGGCGCCGGACGCTCCCCGCAGTGCGTACGACGACGGCTCTAGGACGGCGCCGCCCCGCGACCTGTCCGACTGGGACGAGTACGTGCGCGCGGTGGTGTCCCGTTACAAGGGACGTATCGGCGCCTACGAGATCTGGGACTTCGCCAACACCCCCGAGCATTACACGGGTGACTTGACGACTCTGGTGGAGATGACGCACCGGGCCGCCGCCATCATCAAGGAGGAGGACCCGCGTGCCACCGTGGTGTGTCCTTCCTTCGGGGAACTGTGGACGTCCCAGGGACGCCGGTCCCTCGCGGCCTTCGCGACCTTGGGCGGCTACCGCTCCTGTGACGCCGCCGCGGTCAAGCTGCATCCGCGCAGGAACACCGGCCGTCCCGAGGAAATGACGGAACTGGCCGTCCTCATCTACAACACGCTGCACAACGCCGGGGTGCACCTGCCCATGTACGCCACAGGGCCGGGTCATTCCGTCCCCACGGAAAAGCCACTGCGCGAGCGCGACGCCAACAACTACGCGGTGCGCTTCTACCTGGCGGGCCTCTACGCCCGTTACACCCGCATGTACTTCTATAGCTGGGGCGTCCAGGGCCTGCCTCTCGTGCTCCAGGTGGAGGGCAGCGCGCCTACCCGGGCGGCGCTGTTCATCGACCGGCTCCAGGACTGGCTGGACGGCGCGTCCGTCCGGTCGTGCGGGCAGGGACGGGCCAACGGCCTGCCGGACGGGGTGTGGGAGTGCCGGTTCACGGTCCCCCGTACGCGGGGCGGCGGGGAGGCCGCCGTGCGCTGGACGGCCGAGGGCGCAGCCGCCATGACCCTCGAACGCGGCGCGCGGCGCGTCGACCATCTCGACGGGCGGTCCGTGCCCGTCCGCTCGGGGCGGCCCGTGGTGATCGGCGAGCGTCCCGTCCTGATCCGCTTCGGCTGACCGCCCGGAGCGCCCTGAACAGCGCGGACAGGCGCCTGATAGCGATCGGATAGGCGCGGCGCGCTACCCATTGGTGCGGATCCGTGAACGGGTGGCACGGATCCCGTGCTCGGCGCACGAGTCACCAGCGGCACCACAAAGGAACGAACGGGGGACGTCGCCATGCTCCGGAACGTCATCGGCGTCATCGCAACGGTCGCGGCCCTGGCCGTGTTCACCGCGATCGCCGCACCGGACCCGGGCGGCGGCGCGTCGGCCGGTGCCGCTCATACGGCTCGCGCGGCGGGCGCGGTATCGCAGTCGTCGGGCGGCTGGTCGGCGGATCCGCCGGTTCCCGTCGGCACGGTGGGCTTCGGCGTCGACATCGTGGGGGTCGGCGACGGCAGCATGCCGACCATCGGCGTCGGCGCGGTCCGGCTTTGGGACGACGCGACGCGCTGGTCGAACATCGAACCGCGGCAGGACGTGTACAACTGGTCGACGCTCGACGCCCTGGTCGACGGGGCGCGGTCCAAGGGACTGCCGGTCCTCTACACGATGGGGCAGACCCCGCTGTGGGCCAACCCGCAGGGCGACCCCTGCAAGTACAGCGAGCCCTGCACCATCGAACCGCCTCAAGACCTGAGCGATTGGGACGACTACGTCCACCGCGTCGTGACTCGTTACAAGGGCCGCATCGAGGCGTACGAACTCTGGAACGAGGCCACACACCCCGGCTACTACGGCGGCACCGTGGAGCGGATGTGGGACATGGCGCGCCGGGCCTACCAGATCATCAAGTCGGTGGACCCGTCCGCCTTGGTGGTCAGCCCGAGCGCGACCATGCTGCACCGGACGGAGGTGCGGACCTGGATGCGCCGGTTCGCCGAACTCGGCGGTTACACCTACGCCGACCGGGTCGCCGTTCACCTTTACACGGACGGCACCGATCACGCGATCGTCTGGCCGGAGCGCGCCGAGGACATGGTCGCCACGGCACGTTCGGTACTGGCCGGCCGGGGCGTCACCAAGCCGATCTGGGACACCGAGACCACCGAGGAGCCCGAGGCCGATCCGTTCCCCGGAACCGACCGCCAGGCCGCGGATTGGGTGACGCGCTATTTCCTTATGGGCCTCTACAACCGGCTCGGCAGGTCCTACTACTACGGCTGGGGCGGGGACGGCCTTGGACTCAAGCTCCAGGACGCGGGACGGGAACCGACGGTCGCCGGGCACGCGGTGACGCAGCTCGTCGGCTGGATGAAGGGCGCGTCCATCCGGTACTGCGGCCACGGCACCGCCTACGGGCTGCCTCCCGATATGTGGCAGTGCGGTTTCGTCTATCAGACCGGCGAGTACGCCGTCATCCGCTGGACCGGGCAAGGGTCGGTCAGCTATCCCACCGGGCCGACCACCTACGAGGCCGAGCGCATCGGCGCATCGCCGCAGCCCGTGCAGCCGGGCCAGTCCGTGCAGGTCACCGGCACCCCCGTCATCATCCGCTACCGCTGAGCGGCGCGCTTGAAAGCACTGAAGAGGGAGAACGCGATGAATTGGCGTGCCGCGTGCGCCGTAACGGGAGTCGTGGCGGTGGTCCTGACCGGCTGCGGGCAGAACGGGCCCAAGGACCCACGGCAGGAGGCCCACCAGCACCTGAAGAAGGCCCTCAGCGGTTTGGAACGGCCGCACCGGGCCGATGTCGAGGTCAAGGTGTTCGTGAACGGCATGGGCTTCCCGCCGATCAGGATGAACGCGGAGATGCGGGGCGTCCAGCGCTCCGATCCAGGTCAGCCCGCCACCGACCTGGACCTGCGGTCGGTCACCACCACGATCGAGCGGGAGTACGGCGAGGACCTCGTGCGTAACGGGGCCGTCCGCGTGGTCGTCGTGGGCGACCGCACGTATGTCCGCAACACTTTGCAATCGTCCAAATGGCGAACCCTCCCCGCGCCGACGGCGGTGGTGGGCAATCGCGGGCTCGACCCCGCCGCCACCGGGACGATGCTGCGGACGACCATGGTCGCGGCGATGTTCCGGAGCAAGGGCACGCTGGCCGGACCGCCGTCCCCGACCACGACGGCGGGGATGAGGACGCGCAGATACTGGATCTCCTGCACGGTGGACGACTGCCTCGAAGACGTCCCGGATCTCCGCGCCATCGCACGCAAGGTCTATCCACGCGATGCGGTGGTCCAGCTCAGGCTGTTCGTGGACGACCAGGACCGCCCCCGGCTCCTGGAGGTCGAGAGCGAGTTTCCTGTGGGCAACAAGGACATGACCCGGGGGGTGCTCGTGAAATTCAAGGCGAAGCTCACGCTGCATGAGCACGGCAAGCCGCAGCAGATCAGCGCCCCGACGCATTAGGGGATGCGTTCCCAGCCGTGGCCGGGCGCGCGTGTGCCCAGCCGCGTGTCCAGGCTGCGGTAGGCGATGTAAAGCAGGGTGAACGGCCAGATGCAGAACGGCGGCGGAAAAGAGTATCCTGATATTGGTGCTCGGCAACCGGAAGGGGACTCCCATGCCCGATGCGGTCATCGTCGAAGCGGTGCGGACGCCGGTCGGCAAGCGCGACGGCGTACTGGCCGGCGTTCACGCGGCCGACCTGTCCGCCGTCGTCCTGAAGGCCCTGGCCGAGCGCACCGGCCTGGATCCCGAGATGGTCGACGACGTCGTGTGGGGCTGCGTCGGCCAGGTCGGCGACCAGTCCAGCAACATCGCGCGGTTCGCCGCGCTGGCGGCGGGATGGCCGGAGACCGTCCCCGGCGTCACGGTGAACCGCGCCTGCGGGTCGAGCCAGCAGGCCCTCGACTTCGCCGCGTACGCGGTCATGTCCGGGCAGCAGGAGGTCGTCGTCGCCGGGGGCGTGGAGACCATGAGCCGGGTCCCGCTGGGCGCGGCCAGGCAGACGGGCATGCCGTACGGGCCCGCGGTCATGGAACGGTACGACCACTTCGCGTTCAACCAGGGCGTCGGCGCCGAGCTGATCGCGGAGAAGTGGGGGTTCTCGCGGTCGCGGCTGGACGAGTACGCCTCGCGGTCGCACGAGCTCGCCGCCGCCGCGCAGGACTCCGGGGCCTTCGACCGGCAGATCGTCCCGGTCGCCACCGAGGCCGGGCAGGTGACCAAGGACGAGGGCGTCCGGCGGGGCACCACCCCGCAGACGCTGGCCAGGCTGCGCCCCTCCTTCCAGGAGAACGGCGTCATCCACGCGGGCAACGCCTCGCAGATCTCCGACGGCGCCGCCGCGCTGCTGGTCACCACCCCGGAGAAGGCCCGCGAGCTGGGACTGTCACCGATCGCGCGCTACCACGGCGGGGCGGTCTCGGGCGCGGACCCGGTCCTCATGCTGACCGGGCCGATCCCCGCCACGGCGAAGCTGCTCGCCAAGTCCGGGGTCGGCCTGGGGGAGATCGGGGTCTACGAGGTCAACGAGGCGTTCGCGCCCGTGCCCCTGGCCTGGCTGGCGGAGACGGGCGCCGATCCCGACCGGCTCAACCCGCTGGGCGGCGCGATCGCCTTGGGGCATCCGCTGGGCGCGTCGGGCGCCGTCCTGCTCACGCGGATGATCGATTACATGCGGGACAAGGGGCTGCGGTACGGCCTGCAGACCATGTGCGAGGGCGGCGGGACCGCGAACGCCACCCTGATCGAACTGGTCTGAGCGCCACGGTCCCGCCCCTCACGAAGCGGCCGAGGGGCGGGGCCACTCCTTGATCGGCCAGACGTCCTGGTCCTCGCCGTACAGGGACCGCCCGTCGACCGTCCAGCGCAGGCAGGTGCACAGGCACAGCGAAGTGGCGCCGGGGAGGAACAGCCTGCTCGTGCCCTCGGCATGCCCCGTCGTGACGCGGCCCAGCTCGTCGCGGACCTCAAGAGAGATCGCCGTCACCCAGTTCTCGGTGGGGTGGCGTTCGACCTCGCGGCGGCCGTCCACGATGCGCGCCAGGCGTCCGTCGCGCCGCACGTAACCGGAGTAGACACGCTCGGGGCCGGTGCCGCTGGGGGCGGTGTAGGTCAGCAGGCTGAGGTCGGGGGAGGCCGCCCAGGTGTAGCCGACCCGTCGGTAGCCGCGTTCGTGCCGTGGTCCCCAGGAACGGTCGCGCATGGCATGGCAGTCGACGTCGATCCGTTCGCCGTCCAGGAGGATGTGGCCGGTGATCCTGCCCGTCTGGTCGTAGTGGGACGCCTTGGGGTAGGGCGGCTCGCCGCGCCGCAGCGGCACCGGTTCCTCGACGGCGTCGAAGCGGAACCGCACCTGGACGCGATCGCGGTCCTCGTAGCGCAGGTCGTACGACATGCCGGGCCGCAGCGTCCGCACCGACAGGCCGGTGGGGAAGTCCAGGGCGCCGGGGCCGCGTGGGACCGGCGGCTTGAGGTGGGCGAACTGCTCGAAGAAGGGCACGCTCCACGGGTCCGTCGCGGTCCGGTCCCAGATCCACATGCCGCCGCCCGTCGACCCCAGGGTGCCGCGGACGGAGGCGTACAGCCAGCCGCCCAGGTCGCGTTCGGGGACGAAGAAGGAGTACCAGAAGGTCTCGGTCTCGTAGAAGTCGTCGCCGGGACGGTGCAGGTCGTCGTCGGCGGGCGTGAAGCGGTCCTCGGTGTCGATCATGATGCGGCCTCTCCGAGATAGTGCCGTAGCACCTCGTTCCCGGCCGCGGACGCCGGGCCCGACCACGCGGCCCTCCCGCGCTGGAGGACGAGGCACCGGTCGGCGAAGTCCAGCGCCCGGTGCGCGAACTGTTCGATCATGATGATCGCCACACCCGCCGCCCTGGCGCGCTCCAGGCCGTCGAACACCAGGTCGACCAGCTTGGGCGCGAGGCCGAGCGAGAGCTCGTCGGCGATCAGCAGCCGCGGAGTGATCATAAGCGCGCGGGCGAGGTTCAGCATCTGCTGCTCGCCCCCGGAGAGCGTGCCGGCCCGCTGCCGCCGCCGCTCGCCCAGCACCGGGAAGATGCTGAAGGCGCGGTCGATCGCTCCGTCGCGCTCCGCGCCGGCCGCGGTCAGCGCCATGCGGAGGTTCTCGTGGACGGTCAGGCCGGGGAAGATCCCCCGCCCTTCGGGCAGATGGATCAGGCCCGAACGGCGGATCGCGCCGGGGGACGCGCCGGTGATGTCCCGCCCGGCGAAGGTGATCCGCCCCCCGTTCGGCGGCACCAGGCCGCTCAGCGCGCGGGCGAGCGTGCTCTTCCCGGCGCCGTTCGCGCCGAGGACCGCCAGGACCTCCTTCTCGGGGACGTCCAGGGAGACCGCGGACAGCGCGAGCGCCGGGCCATAGCGGACCTCCAGATCGTGCACCGACAGCAGGGGCGTGCTGGTGTTCAACGGCTCTCCTCGTCCGGGACGGCATCCTGGGCGCCGCGCTGGGGGCTCGTCTCCGCCCCGAGGTAGGCGGCGCGCACGGCGGGGTCGGAGCGGATCTCCTCCGGCGGACCCGACCGGATCATGGCGCCGAAGTCGAGGACGTACACCGTTCCGCACATCCCCAGGACCAGCTCGACGTCGTGCTCGACGAGCAGCAGCGACACACCGTGGTCGGCGTTGACGCGCGCGAGCGTGGCCGCCAGCTCCTCGGTCTCGCGGCCGTCGAGTCCCGACGAGGGCTCGTCCAGGAGAAGGACCGCCGGCCCGGTGGCCAGCGCCCTGGCGACCTCGACCAGGCGGCAGGCGCCGAGGGGCAGCCCCGACACCTCGCGGTCCCGCAGGTCCGCCAGGCGCAGCGAGTCCAGGATCGCGTCGACCCGCTCGTCCTCGCCGGCGTCCGGCCGCCGGAGGCCGCCGCCGGTGACCAGGTCGCGCAGGATCCGGCCGCCGCGGTGGCGGACGCGGTCGGCCAGCACGACGTGCTCGCGGACGGTCAGGCCGGAGAACAGCTCGGGACGCTGGAAGGTCCGGGCGAGGCCCCGCCGCGCCCGCGCGGCGGCGGAGGCGCGGGTGACGTCCGCGCCGCCCATCCGCACCCGTCCCGCGTCCGGTCGGAGCAGGCCGGACAGCACGGCGAACAGCGTGCTCTTGCCCGCGCCGTTCGGTCCGACGAGCCCGACCACGCCGCCGGGCGGGACGGCCAGGTCCACCGAGTCGAGGGCGAGGAGCCCGCCGAAGCGCACCGTCACCCCGGACGCCTCCAGCCGGGCGGTCGTCGTGGACGGGCCGGTGGTCACGGTGCTCATGCGCGCTCCCCGCCGGTGAGTTCGGATTCGGATGAAGCCTTCGGGCGATCGTCCGGGCCGCTCGCGGGGAGCGTTCCGTTCCCCGCCGGGGACGGCGGCGGAGCGCCTGCGCCGTCCGAGGGGACCGGGTCCGCCCGGCGCCCGGCGCGGCGGTCCATGAGCCCGCGCAACTGCCGGGCGTGCATCGCGAGGACGCCGTCGGGGTCCTTCGCGACCATGATCGCGCCGAGGCCGAACAGGAGCACCGGCACCTCACCCCAGCCGGTGGGGAGGTAGGTGTGGAACACGCCCGGCAGGAGGTGGAAGCTCAACCCCGCCACCAGCGCCGCGGCGGGCGACCGGGAGCCGATCGTCACCAGGACGGCGAGCCAGATCAGGCCGCCGAACACGTTGTAGGAGTCCAGCAGGGCGGCCTGGGCGTCCATGGCCAGGAAGCCGCCGCCGACCGCCGCGATGTAGGTGGCCAGCGCCGAGACCAGCAGCTTCGTCCGCACGATGCTCAGCCCCACCGTCCGCGACCCGTCCTCGCTCCACCGCACCGCGATGATCGCCAGGCCCGCGGTCGAGCGGCGGAAGTTGACCAGGAACAGCGCCAGCACGGCGAAGGCGACCAGGGTCAGGTAGGCGAACACGCGGTCGTCCTCGGCGAAACCGGGCCGGGACATCGCCACGCCCTGCCCGTAGTTGTTGAAGCGGTCGCGGGTGAACACCAGGGTCTGCACCAGCAGCCCGAAGGTCAGCGTCACCAGCGCCACGTACAGGTCGCCGAGCCTGATGCTGAGCAGCCCGATGGCGACGCCCAGCGCGAGGACCGGCACCGCCCCGATCAGCACGGCCGCGAGCGGCGGCCAGCCGTAGGTGGTGGTGAGCTCCGCGGAGATGAGGGCGCCCAGGCCCGCGAAGGTGATCTGGCAGAGCCAGAGCATCCCGCCCTCACCGGTGGCGAGGGTGTACGACAGCAGGACGAGGCTCAGGGCCAGCCCGGAGGCCACCAGCCCGGCCCAGTACTCGTCCAGCACGAGGGGCAGCGCCGCCACGACGAACAGCCCTGCTGCCGAGGCCACCGCCGAAGGGGAGCGCTGGCCGGGCCGGTGGTCGGCGCCGCGCGCGCCGCCGTCCTCGACCCGGATCGCCCGGTCGAGCGTCCCGCCCGCCGGCCCGTCGCCGACCAGGCCGCGCGCCGCGTAGTAGAGGAGGAAGAGCAGCATGAACGCGAAGGGGATGCTCGGCACGACCTGGGCGGACAGCGCGCTCTCCGGGTCCAGGTAGCGCTGCACCACGGTGGTGACCACGCCCATGGCCAGGGCGGCGAGCACGGCGATCGGCAGGCTCGTCAGCCGCGCGGCCACGACGGCGGCGAACGCGGCGGCCATGAGGAAGGTCATGCCTTCGGTCGTCAGGCCCGCGGTGGGCGCGACCAGGATCCCGGCGAGCCCGGCCAGCGTGGTGGTCGCGGCCCAGACGCCGAGCGAGACCCGCGAGGAGTTCACCCCGGACAGGCCGGTCAGGGCGGGGGAGTCGACCAGCGCCCTGATCCTGAGCCCGACATCGGTGAGCCTCAGCACCGCCACGCCCACGCAGACCACGGTCAGCAGGCCCAGGTAGTTCACGATCTGGTCCATGGTGACGGTGGCGCCGAACGGGTGGAACACCGCCACGGGCGTGGGGGCCAGCCCGGGGGCGGTCGCGTTGGGCAGCTTGCCGAAGATCAGGTCGATGGCCGGCGGCAGCGCCACCGACACGCCGATCGTGGCGACGACCTTGATCAGCGGGGGCCGCAGCCGCAGGTGGCGGAACAGCAGCGCGTAGAGCAGGGCGCCGAGCGCCGGCGCGAAGATCCCCAGCGACACGACGGCGGCGGCCACGATCGGCCATCCGCTCTCGGTGTGCAGGAAGTAGTAGAACCGGGCGACCGCGAAGGCCATGGCCCCGAAGGCGAAGTTGAAGACGCCGGAGGAGACGTGGGTGACGACGAGCGACGCCGACGCGATCGCGTAGATCGCGCCCAGCGCCAGACCGGCGAGGACGTACTGCAGCACGGACACCGTCCTGGGGCTGTGGCCGGACACGGCAGGGAGACCGCGGCGATGTGACCCACACCACTGCGGATCCCTATACCGTGCACTGAGTTAGCCAAGTGAGTCAAGAGTCGGCAGGTTCTTCGCCGCCGCTGACATCGCCAGGTGCAATTGAGAAGTCTAAGTTAACTTAGTTAGTTACGTAGTCCGGCGGCACGCTCTCACTCGCCGCGCCAGACCGGCGGGCGCTTCTCGGCGAACGCGATGGCGCCCTCCCGGGCGTCGGCGGACGTGAAGACCGGGGCGAGGATCTCCTGCTGCCGGTCGAACGCCTCGTCCATGGGCCAGTCGGCCTGGGCGTCCAGGATCCGCTTGGTGGCCGCGACGGCGAGCGGGGCGTTGGCGGCGATCGTCGCGGCCAGCGCGCGCGCCGCCGCCAGCGCCCGGCCGGGCGCGGCGAGCTCGGTGACCAGCCCGTACCGCTCGGCCTCGGCGGCGGTGATGAACTCGCCGGTCAGCGCGAGCCGCATCGCCACCGCGTGCGGGACGCGGCGCGGCAGCCGGATCAGCCCGCCGGCGCCCGCCACCAGGCCCCGCTTCACCTCGGGGATCCCGAACCTGGCGTCCTCGGCCGCCACGATCAGGTCGCAGGCCAGCGCGATCTCGCAGCCCCCGGCCAGCGCGTAGCCCTCCACCGCCGCGATCGTCGGCTTGCGCGGCGGCCGCCGGGTGACGCCGGCCAGGCCGCGCTCGGGATCGGCGACCGTCTCGCCCGCCGCGAACGCCTTGAGGTCCATGCCCGAGCAGAACGTGCCGCCGGCGCCGGTGAGGATGGCGACGGTCAGGTCCTTGCGCGACTCGAACTCGTCGACGGCGGCGATGACGCCGTCGGTCACCGCCCGGTTCACGGCGTTGCGCGTCCGGGGGCGGTTGATGGTGATGACGCAGACGCCGTCGGCGTGCTCGACCAGTACCTCGTCCGGCATGGGGCTCCTTCGCGTGGTGGGATGGTGCGCGGTGCAACGAAGAACATAGACTACTTCGTAAACTATGTTGGGGCCACGGCCGGTCGGGCACGGGCGGCAGCCGAGGGGGAACGCGGATGGACCTCGTCATCAGCGACGAACAGGAGGCCCTGGCCGGGACCGTGCGGGACTGGCTGGACGGGCGGACCGACCTGGCCGCGGCGCACGCCGGCGGGGACGGCGAGCCGCTCGCGCGCCGCGAGGACCTCCGGGAGGCGGCCGGGCTCGGCCTGGTGGGGCTGCTGCGGGACGCCGAGGGCGGCACGCATGCCGACCTCGCGCTGGTCGTGGAGGAACTGGGGTACGCGGCGTCCCCGCTGCCGCTCGGCCAGGCCGCGCTGGTGTGCCGCCTGCTCGACGACATCGGGATCGGCGGCGACCTGGCCGACCGGATGACCGCGGGATCCGCGCTGGTGGTGCCGGTGCTGCCCGAACCGGGGGAGGCGTCCGTCGCGGCGTCCGCCGGTCCGGACGGCGCGCTGACCCTGGACGGCCGGGTGGGGATCGTGGCGGGCGCGCCGGGAGCCGACGCGCTCCTGGTCGCCGCGGCCGGGCGGGACGGTGGGCCGGTGTTCGCGCTCGCCCCGGCGGACGCGGCCGGGCTGGGCCGCGCGCCGCGCGCCTCGCTCGACATCACCCGTGACTTCGCCGCCGTGACGCTGGACGGTGTCCGCGTACCGGCGGGATCGTGGACGGCGGTCGCGCCGGCGACGGCCGAGGCGCTGGGTGACGCGCTGGCCCTGCATCATGCCGCCGACGCGCTCGGCGCGGCCGAGCGGCTACTGACGATGACGCTTCGCTACGTGCGGGAGCGGCGGCAGTTCGGGCGGGTGGTCGGCGGTTTCCAGGCGGTCAAGCACCACTGCGCCGACATGGCCGTCGACGTCGAGCGGTGCCGCGTCGCCGTGCGCGCGGGAGCCCGCGCGCTGGACGCCGGCGACGCGCACGCCCGGCGGCTCAGGATCGCCGAGGCGGCGGCGACCGCGGGCGAGGGCTGTTCCAGGGTCGCCGGCACCGCGCTGCAACTGCACGGCGGGATGGGCTTCACCTGGGAGCACGACCTGCATCTCTTCCTGCGCCGGATCAAGACCGGCGAGCTGCTGGGCGGCACCCCGCGCCACCACTACGCCCGGCTGATGGAGCTGGTGGTATGACCGGCGTTCACTCCAGGATGTCGATGACCGAGGTGGACTCGCGATCGCGCAACACGAGCTGGTCGGCGACCTGGAGGTGCTTGTGCCAGAAGCGTTCGGCGGCGGCCCCGTCCCCGGCCCGGACGAGCTTGACCAGCTTCTCGTACGCGCGCAGCGCGCGGGCGTAGTCGCCGGGCTCTCCGGTCGCCTCGTGCGCCCGCACCGACGCCTGGGTCTGCCGCAGGATGATCTCGTGGATCATCCCGGCCATGAGCGCCAGGGTCCGGTTGCCCGACAGCTCCACGAGCCGCAGGTGGAAGTGGGCGCTGTCGATCGCGAACTGCTCGTAGTCGGTGACGGAGGCGCGCGCGTGCTCCAGCTCCCGCTCCAGGGCCGCGTACCGCTCCTCGTCGCCGTCGGCGGCGAGCAGCCGCGCCGCGGGCGGTTCGATCGCGCTGCGCGCCTGGTACACGTCGCCGAGGGTGGCGCCGGCGAGCTGGAGCAGCAGCCCCGCGGGCCGGGCGACCACCTCCGGTCCCGGCACGGTCACCCGCGCGCCCGTGCGGGACCCGCGGCGCAGCTCGATCAGCCCCTCGGACTCCAGCACGCGGAACGCCTCGCGGAGCGTGGGGCGGGAGACCCCGAAGTGCTCCATGAGGGTGGCCTCGTTGGGCAGGTAGTCGCCGTCGGCGAGCGAGCCCTCCACGATCCTGCGGCGCAGCCGCCGCGCCACCAGCTCACCGGTCTTGGGCGGCCGGACGCCGTCGGAGGAAGCGCCCGCGGGCAGACCGCGCCGTACTCCTGACTCCGGCAGTGCCATGGATGATCGCTCCCTGTTGAAGGCTGACCAGGTGCACAAGGATATCTACCTGGAGGCCGCCCGCCTTGCGGATCGGCGCCTTGTGGTAGATAACCTAGTAAACCATGTAGCCCGCAGCTATTGTGAGATAACTTGGTTAACTACCTTTGGGAGGCATGGATGCGCGACGCCGCGATCGCCGAGCCCGCCCGCCACGGTGGCATGGCCGGCGCGACCGTCCCCGAACTGCCGTGATGGACGGATCCACGGCGGGCCCATCCCTCACCGCGCGGCTGCGCGCGCTCCTCGGCGCGGACGCGGACGTCCCGGCGGTCGAGTTCGAGGGACGCACGGCCACCTGGGGCGAGCTGCGGCGGCTCGGCGAGGCCGCCGGGCGGGAACTGGACGCCCTCGGGCTCGGCGAGGGCGCCCGCGTCGGCGTCGTGCTCGGCAACCGTCCCGAATCGGTCGCGCTCGCCCACCTCGCCCTGTCCACCGGCCGCTGCCTCACGGTGTTCAACCCCCTGCAACCCGGCGACCGGCTCGCCGCCGACATCGAACGCACCGCCCCGCCGGTCCTGTTCGCGCCCGCGGCGTTCTGGGAGTCGCGGGAGCGGGCGTCGGCCGCCGCCCGTGCCGGCGCCGCCGGGTACATGGCCGACGGGGTCTCGGTGCGGCGCGTCCCGTCCCCTCCCCTGGAGGGAACCGCGACGCCCACCAGGTTCGCGCCAGGGGTGGCGGTCGAGCTGAGCACGTCCGGCACCACCGGGCCGCCCAAGCGCGTTCCGCTGACGTACCGGCAACTGGACGCCACCTTGGGCTCCGTCGACGGGCACATGGCGGCGAGGCGGAGGGAACGCGCGCCGTTCACCGGCGGCGTCTCCCTGATCAGCACGCCGATGGTCCATATCGGCGGGCTCTGGGGAGTGATCCAGTCCCTGGCCGAGGCGCGCCGCATGGTGCTGCTCGAACGGTTCACGCTGGACGGGTGGCGCGAGGTCATCCGCGCCCACCGGCCCAAGGTCGCCGGGCTGCCGCCCGCGGCGATGCGCAGCGTCCTGGAGGCCGACGTGCCTCCCGAGGAACTGTCCAGCCTGCGCGCGATCATGGCGGGAGCGGCGCCCACCCCGCCCGACCTCGCGGACGCGTTCCAGCGCCGGTACGACGTCGCGGTCCTGGTCGTGTACGGCGCCACCGAGTTCTCCGGGGCCGTCGCGGGCTGGTCGCTCGGCCTGCACCGCACCTGGTGGGAACGCAAGAAGGGAAGCGTCGGCCGCCCCTTTCCGGGTGTCGACCTGCGCGTCACCGGCGCGGACGGCGAGGTCCTCCCCACGGGCGAGCGCGGCCTGCTGGAGGTCCGCACCGCCCAGGCCGGAGGGGACGGGGAGTGGATCCGCACCAGCGACCTGGCGCGGCTCGACGAGGACGGGTTCCTGTGGATCGAGGGCCGCGCCGACGACGTGATCATCAGGGGCGGCTTCAAGGTGCACCCGGCGACGGTCGCCGCCGCGCTGGAACGCCATCCGGCGGTGGCCGAGGCCGCGGTCGCCGGGCTGCCCGACGAGCGCCTCGGCCAGGTGCCGGTCGCGGCGTTCGAGGTACGCCCCGGAGCGGACGTCCCCGGGGACGGGGAACTGCGCGCCTGGTGCCGCCGCGAGCTGCTGCCCTACGAGGTGCCGGTGCGCTTCCTGCACGTGCCGGAACTGCCCCGCGGTGTGTCCCAGAAGGTCAGCCGCGTGGACCTTGTCGCCTTGTTCCAATGATCGCCTTGTTCCGGTCGCACCCCCAGAACGGAAGGAGTGGCGTCGTGGAGTTCGGTGCCGGCACGCCGCTGGAGGAGTTCCGCGGGCAGGTGCGCGCGTTCGTCGCGTCCCACGCCCCCGGCTACAAGGTGAGGGCGGGCGTGCGCAGCCCCGAGAACGCCGCCGAGCTGAAGGAGCTCCAGCGCTGGACCGCCGACCTGTACGCGGCCGGGTACCTCGGCGCCGACTGGCCCGAGGAGTACGGCGGCGTACCGGGACACGACCCGCTGCGCGAGTTCGTGGTGGGGGAGGAGATCGCGCGGGCGCGCGCTCCCATGCCCGCGAGCGGCGGCTCCCTGGCCGCGCACGCGCTGATCCAGTTCGGCACGGAGAAGCAGAAGCGGCGGTACCTGCCGCGGATCCGGTCCGGTGAGGACCTGTGGTGCCAGTTGTTCAGCGAGCCGGACGCGGGCAGCGACCTGGCGTCCCTGAGGACGACGGCGGTGCGCGACGGCGACGAGTGGGTGGTCAACGGCCAGAAGGTCTGGACGACCAACGGGCACTGGGCGCGGTACGGATACCTGCTGGCACGCACCGACCCCGACGCGCCCAAGCACAAGGGCATCAGCGCGTTCGCCCTGGACATGCGCCTTCCGGGGGTGCAGGTGCGCCCGCTGCGGGAGCTGACCGGCACCTCCGACTTCAACGAGGTGTTCTTCGACGACGTGCGGCTGCCCGCGGACGCGCTGATCGGCGAGCCGGGCCAGGGCTGGCTGATCGCCAACACCTCGCTGGCCGAGGAGCGCAACGGCGTGGGCGTCTCGGTCGTGCGGTTGCAGATGGCCTGGGAGGACCTGGTCGCCCTGGCCCGCGAGGTCACCATGGACGGGCGGCCGGCGCTGGAACGGGACGACGTCCGCCAGCGGCTCGCCGGGTTCCGGGCGGAGGTCGACGCCTGCGCGCTGCTCGCCCATACCTCCATGGCGCGGTGGCGGGCGGGCAGGGCGCGGGTGATCGACGCCCCGGCCACCAAGCTGACCTTCAGCGAGCTGAACCTGCGGATGGCCGAGTACGCCGTGTCCCTCGCGGGCGCCCTCGGCGTCCTGACCGAGGGCGATCCGGACGCCGTCGCCGGGGGGCGCTGGCAGGACGCCTATCTGTACGCCCGCGCGTACACGATCGCCGGGGGCAGCTCGGAGATCATGCGCAACATCATCGCCGAGCGCGCTCTCGGCCTGCCCCGCGAGCCCCGCTGATCGGGAGAACGCCGTGCGCCCGACGGGACGCCGGTTAGATAACCTAGTTACCTTTGTATGAGGAGGATGGATGAGGTTGCGTCCGGGCCAGCAGGTGGCGAGCACCGTCGACGGCACCAGGATGATCGTGGTCCGCGCCCCCGCCGCCGAGGTCGAGCTGCGCTGCGGCGGGGCGCCGATGGTGGACGCCGGCCAGGCGGCCGCGCCCACCGCCACCGCGGACCCGGCCCTGCGGGACGGGACCCGGCTCGGCAAGCGCTATGCCGACGAGGACCTCGGGATCGAGCTGCTGTGCACCAAGCCCGGTGACGGCACCGTCGAGGCGAACGGCGTGGCGTTGCGGATCAAGGCGGCCAAGCCGCTTCCGGCCTCGGACTGACCCGGCCGTGGCCGGCGACGGGAGCATGCGATGAACGTGACGATCCTGCTGGACATGGCGGCCGACGGCTTCGGTGACCGTATCGTCGCCGGGTCGCGCGACGGCGGCCTGACCGCGTCCCGGCTCCGGGCCCTGGCCACCGGCGCCGCCCGGCGGATCCGGGAGTCCGGCGCCGAGGCCGTGGTCCACCTGGCCGCCAACGGCCCGGCCTTTCCCGTGGCGATGTTCGCGGCGGCCTTCGCCGGCGTCCCGTTGGTGCCGGTGAACTACCGGCTGGGCGACGAACAGCTCGGCCGGCTGCTGGCCGGCCACCCGAACGCGTTCGGCATCGCCGAGGAGGACCGGCACGACGCGCTCAAGGGAGCGGGCCTGCCGGCGCGCACCCCGGAGGAGTTCGTGCGCGACGCCGGTGAGGCGGCCGACCACGGCGAGGAGGAAGACGTCCGCTCCGAGCCCGACGCCACCGCCGTCCTCATCTACACCAGCGGCACCACCTCCGAGCCCAAGGGCGTGCTGCTGCGCCACCACAACCTGGTCTCCTACGTGCTGGGGACGGTGGAGTTCGCGTCGGCGGGCGAGGACGAGGCGGCGCTGATGAGCGTCCCGCCGTACCACATCGCCGCGGTCTCCAACGTGCTGACGAACCTGTACGCGGGGCGCCGCTGCGTGACCCTGCCCTCCTTCACGCCGCACGCATGGCTGGAGCTGGTGCGGAAGGAGGGGGTGACCAACGCGATGGTCGTCCCGACGATGCTCGCCCGCATCATGGACGCGCCGGACCTCGACCGCTCGGTCCCCGGCCTGCGCTCCCTGGCCTACGGCGGCGCGAGGATGCCGCCCCGCGTCATCGAGCGGGCGCTGCGCGAATGGCCGCACGTCGACTTCGTCAACGCCTACGGCCTCACCGAGACCAGCTCCACCATCGCCGTCCTCGGCCCCGACGACCACCGCGCCGCGCTCGCCTCCGGCGACCCGCGGGTCCGGGCCAGGATCGGCTCGGCCGGACGCCCGGTCCCGGCCGTCGAACTGGAGATCCGCGACGAGGGCGGCCGGCCGCTGCCTCCCGGGGAACGCGGCCGGATCTGGGTGCGCGGCGAGCAGGTCGCCGGCGAGTACGCGGGCCACGGATCGCCGGTGGACGAGCGCGGCTTCCTCGACACCCGCGACCAGGGCCGCCTGGACGACGAGGGCTATCTGTTCGTGGAGGGACGGGTCGACGACACGATCATCCGGGGAGCGGAGAACATCGCCCCCGCCGAGATCGAGGACGTCCTGCTCCGCCATCCGGGCGTGGCCGACGCCGCCGTGGTGGGCGTTCCCGACGAGGAGTGGGGGCAGCGCGTGGAGGCGGTCGTCGTGCCCGCCTCCGGAGGCGACCTCGACCCGGAGGAACTGCGCGGCTACGTCCGGGAACGGCTCCGCGGCTCCAAGACCCCCGACCGCATCGCCTGCTGGCCCGAGCTGCCCCGCACCGCCACCGGCAAGGTCGTCAAGCGCGACATCGTCACCGGGCTGACGTCCGCCCCGGTCGTTCCCCGTGGTTGACGCGACGTGGTCGAGGCGATGGAGGAGAGGGACCCCATGACCGACGTCCCGCCGCGGGCGGCGAGGCCGCTGGCCGCGCGGCTGCGCCAGGTGATCGCGCTCGACCCCGGCGCGACCGCGCTCACCTTCGGCGACCGCGCCTACCCATGGTCGTACCACGCCGAGGCGATCCAGGACCTGGAACGGCTGCTGGGCGGGCCGGGCGTCCGCCGCGTCGGCATCGTGCTGCGCAACCGGCCCGCCCTGCTGTCCGCGCTGATCGCCGTGCTCGCCACCGGCCGCGAAGTGATCACGCTGAGCCCCTTCCACGGGGACACGGGGCTGACCGAGGACATCGCGGATCTCGCGCCGCAGGCCGTCATCGCCGACCCGGAGGACTGGTCGAGACAGGGCATCGAGGACGCCGCGCGCGCCGTCGCCGCCCTGGCCGTCGAGACCGGACGGGACCGGGCGCTGGCCGGGCGCGACGTGGGCTGGAGACCCGATCCCGGCACGGCGGACCCCTCGGACGTCGCCGTGCTCATGCTGACCAGCGGCACCACCGGCAGGCCCAAGCGGGTCGAGCTGACCTACACCCGTCTCACGGCCGCGTTCGACGCCTCCGGCACCAAGGCGGCCATGGACGCCGAGGTCCGGCTCCGGCCCGAGACCGGGATCCTGTGGACGTCCCTGGTGCACATCAGCGGCCTGTACTTCGCGGTGAACAACGTCCTGGAGGGACGCACCACCGCGTTGCTGGAACGATTCCAGGTGGACGCCTGGGCGGACCTCGTCCGCGCGCACCGGCCGAGGATCGTCGGGCTGCCACCGGCGGCGATGCGCATGGTGCTGGACGCCGGCGTCCCCGGGGAGGTGTTCGAGGGCGTGCGCGCGGTGCTGTCGGGCACCGCGCCCCTCGATCCGGCGGACGCCGAGCGTTTCGAGGCCCGCTATGGCTTGCCCATCCTGACCAACTACGGCGCGACCGAGTTCGCCGGCGCCATCGCGGGATGGCATCTCAAGCTGCACCGCGAATGGGGCCACGCCAAGCGCGGCAGCGTCGGGCGCGCCCATCCCGGCATCGAACTGCGGATCGTCGACCCCGAGAGCCGCACGCCGCTGCCGCCGGGCGAGACCGGCGTCCTGGAGGCGCGCGGCGGCCAGCTCCCCGTGGACGGCGACGGCTGGACGCGGACCACCGACCTGGCCTCCCTCGACGAGGACGGGTTCCTGTACATCCACGGCCGCGCCGACGACGCGGTCAACCGCGGCGGCTTCACGATCGTCCCGAGCGTCATCGAGGACGCGCTGAGGGCGCACCCGGCCGTCGC
The DNA here is from genome assembly GCF_043906805.1 of Actinomadura sp. SCN-SB. NCBI lineage: Bacteria > Bacillati > Actinomycetota > Actinomycetes > Streptosporangiales > Thermomonosporaceae > Actinomadura > Actinomadura sp. SCN-SB. Next base: position 22,920 of record NZ_JBIMPP010000095.1, read on the forward strand.
CGACGCGTCCGCCGTCGGGCTGCCCGACCCGCGGCTCGGCGAGGTCCCGGTCGCGGCGGTGACCCTGCGCGCACCGGCCGACCCCGCGGAGCTCCGCGCGTGGCTGGGCGACCGGCTGGCCCGCTACCAGCTGCCCACCGAGATCAAGGTCGTGGACGAGCTGCCGCGCACCCCGTCCATGAAGATCAGCCGTCCGGGCGTCCGGGCCCTCTTCGGAAGGACCACCTCATGAGCGCCGGGATCGCCTTCACCCCCGAGCAGGAGGAACTGCGCGCGGTCATGCGCGCCTTCCTCGACGAGCACGCCGACCGCCGCGGCCTGATCGACGCGCCCGGCGCGCACGACACGGAGTCGTGGCGGCGGATGGCCGCCGAGATCGGCGTCCAGGGGCTCGCCGTCCCCGAGGAGTACGGCGGGTCGGGCTGCGGCCCCGCCGAGCTGTGCGTGGTGTTCGAGGAGCTGGGCCGGGCACTGGCCGGCGGCCCGCTGCTGGCCACCGCGGGCCTCGCGCTCCCCGCCCTGCTGGCCTGCGGCGACGAGAGGCTCAAGGCGGAGTACCTGCCGGGGATCGCCGCCGGGTCCACCCTCGCGACCCTCGCCCTGGCGGAACGCGACGGGGCCTGGGAGACGCGCGCGGCGCGGGTGACGGCCAAGCCGGACGGCGACGGGCATGTCATCGACGGCGCGAAGTACTTCGTCCTGGACGGGGCGATCGCCGACCTGATCCTCGTCACCGCCGCCACGGACGCCGGTACGGCGCTGTTCGCCGTGTCCGGTGACGCCCCGGGGCTGACCCGCCGCGCCCACGACGCGGTCGACCCGACCCGGGGGATGGCCCGGCTCGACTTCGCGTCCGTACCGGCGCGGCTGGTGTCGTCCGACCCGTCGGTCACCGAGACCGCCATGGACCACGCGCGGATCGCGCTGGCCGCCGAGCAGGCCGGGGGAGCGCAGTGGTGCCTGGACACCTCCGTCGAGTACGCCAGAACGCGGCACCAGTTCGACCGGCCCATCGGCTCCTTCCAGGCGATCAAGCATCGCTGCGCGGACATGATGGTCGCGGTCGAGGCGGCGCGGTCGGCCGCCTACATGGCCGCGCTGACGCCGCACGCGGACCCGGAGGACCTCGCCGTCGCCGCGACCAGCGCGCAGATCTGCTGCTCGCACGCCTACACCGAGGCCGCCGCCGGG
>NZ_JBIMPP010000096.1:0-23834 GCF_043906805.1 Actinomadura sp. SCN-SB
TGGAGTCGCGGGAGGTCGGTGACGCTGGCCATTTCGTTGGCGCTGAGCGGTCTGGTGGCGCCTCAGAGGATGCTGCGGGCTCGCAGGTGACCGGCGGCACCGTGGAATCCGGCGAGGCCGCGCAGTCCGGTGGGTCTGTTGAGGCTGCCGCGCAGTTCGGTGATGCGGCAGAGCCCGTTGGTTCTGGGCAGCCGGGCTCTGGTGAGGAGTCGCAGGAGCCGGTTTCCGATGGGGGTGCGGAGGTCGGTGACGCGCGGCCTGGTGGTGAGCCTTGGGAGACCGTTGAGGCTCAGCAGACCGGCGAGATCGTCGAGGCCGGCGGTGATGAGCAGGAGCCCGGTGGTGAGCAGGTCGCTGGGTCCGTGGAGCCTGGTGGTGAGCCTCCGGAGGCCGCCGGGATGGTGGAGACCATCGATACGCCGGAGGCCGGCGCGGAGGTTTGGGAGGCCGGTGAGACCGCGGACTCGGTCGGCGGCGACGAGGCCGGGGTTGAGCGTGGTGAGTCGACGGAGCAGGCCGGGTCCGGGGTGCAGCGGCGGCGGGCCAGCCGGCCTGCCGGGCCGCCTCCGGAGGTCGATGACACGCCTGCCGTGATCACTGTGCCCGCCATGCCGCCCGCCGCGGCCGAGGCGGACGGGAGCGGCGAGGAGGCGGCGAAGCCGGAGCGTCCGGAGCGCCGGGTGCGGACGACGCGGGCCACCAGGCCCGCGATGGCCCCCGACGAGTCGCTTGAAGAGGCGGAGCCGAGTAAGCCCGCGCGGTCGCGGACGCGGGCGGCGAAGGAGGGCGAGGCGCCCTCGCGTTCGCGTACGCGCCGTCGTCCGGCCGGGCCGCCGCCGGAGGTGGCCGAGGAGCACAAGGCGGCCGTGCCCGCGGCTCCCGTGACGCCGCCGGTGCCCGGCGTGCCCGTCGTCCCGGACCTGGGGCCCGGCGGGCAGCGGACGCAGGAGAGCGAGCCGGTGTCCGGGGGCGTCCCGAGCGTGACGTTCCAGCCGCCCATGGTGGTGTTCCAGCCTCCGCAGCCGGTCCCCCCGCGTGCCGAGGAGGAGCGGGAACAGGACGAGGAGGACTTCGAGCCCGACGAGGCCGCCCAGGTCGAGCGGGACGAGGACGAGGAGCAGGGCGAGCGCCCCTCGCGGCGCCGCCGTCGCCGGGGCGGCCGGGGTCGTGGCCGTGGCGGCCGGGACACCGACGAGGAGACCGGCGAGGAGGCCGAGGAGCCCGCCAAGGCCGAGAAGGAGAAGGCCGAGAAGGCGGGCAAGGGCGGCCGTGCCCGTGGTGAGGGCAAGGAGGCCAAGGAGACGAAGGAGGTCCGCGCCGAGTCCGGGCGCAAGAAGGACGCCAAGGACGAGGAGCCCGCCGCCGGGGCCGCGGAGGCCGAGACCGCCGACGAGGCCGAGGAGAACGGCGAGACGGGTGGGAGCGGCAGCCGCCGCCGCAGGCGTCGCCGCCGCCGCGCCGGCGCGGTCGACGGGGACGCCGCGACCGTGCCCGACGACCCGCCGAACACCGTGGTGCACGTCCGTGACTCGCGCGCGGTGGAGGACGAGGTCCAGTCGGTGCGCGGCTCGACCCGCCTGGAGGCCAAGAAGCAGCGCCGCCGCGAGGGCCGCGAGCAGGGCCGCCGCCGTCCGCCGGTGATCACCGAGGCGGAGTTCCTGGCCCGCCGCGAGTCGGTGGAGCGCGAGATGGTGGTGCGGCAGGAGGGCGAGCGCACCCAGATCGCCGTGCTGGAGGACGGCGTCCTGGTCGAGCACTACGTCAACCGCGCGACCCACCAGTCGTACGTGGGCAACGTCTACCTCGGGAAGGTGCAGAACGTGCTGCCTTCCATGGAGGCGGCGTTCGTCGACATCGGCAAGGGCCGCAACGCCGTCCTGTACGCGGGCGAGGTCAACTGGGACGTGGCCGGGCTGGAGGGCCAGCCGCGCCGCATCGAGTCCGCGCTCAAGTCGGGCCAGGCCGTGCTGGTGCAGGTCACCAAGGATCCGGTGGGGCACAAGGGCGCCCGGCTGACCAGCCAGATCTCGCTGCCCGGCCGGTACCTGGTGTACGTGCCCGACGGCTCGATGACCGGGATCAGCCGCAAGTTGCCCGACAAGGAGCGCAGCCGGCTCAAGCAGATCCTGAAGAAGATCATGCCGGAGAACGCCGGGGTGATCGTGCGCACCGCCGCCGAGGGCGCCACCGAGGAGGAGCTGGCGCGGGACGTGTCCCGGCTGGCGGCCCAGTGGGACAACATCCAGAAGCAGGTCAAGAGCGCGTCGGCGCCGTCCCTGCTGTACGGGGAGCCGGACCTGACGATCCGGGTGGTCCGCGACATCTTCAACGAGGACTTCAGCAAGCTGGTGGTGGCGGGCGACGGCGCCTGGGACACCGTCTCGGAGTACGTCGAGTACGTGGCGCCGCACCTGGCCGACCGGGTGGAGCGCTGGACCGACACCCAGGACGTGCTGTCGGCGTACCGGATCGACGAGCAGATCGCCAAGGCGCTGGACCGCAAGGTGTGGCTGCCCAGCGGCGGCTCGCTGGTGATCGACCGCACCGAGGCGATGACCGTCATCGACGTCAACACCGGCAAGTTCACCGGGCAGGGCGGCAACCTGGAGGAGACGGTCACCCGCAACAACCTGGAGGCGGCCGAGGAGATCGTGCGCCAGCTCCGGCTGCGCGACATCGGCGGCATCGTGGTGATCGACTTCATCGACATGGTGCTGGAGAGCAACCGCGATCTGGTGTTGCGCCGCCTGGTGGAGTGCCTGTCGCGAGACCGCACCAAGCACCAGGTCGCCGAGGTGACGTCCCTGGGCCTGGTTCAGATGACCCGCAAGCGGGTCGGGCAGGGCCTGCTGGAGGCGTTCTCGGAGACCTGCGAGTCGTGCAACGGCCGCGGCATCCACGTCCACATGACCCCGGTCGAGCCCAAGGCCGACAAGGGCGCGGGCGCCGCGGCGTCCGGCGGCAGGCGCCGCAAGCGCAAGGGCGAGGTCGAGAAGGCGGTCGAGGAGAAGCTCTCCCAGCAGGAGCGTGCCAAGGGCAAGGCCAAGGAGGCCAAGGAAGTCAAGGCCGCCAAGGAGAAGGACGAGGCGCAGGCGAAGCGGGGGCAGGCCAAGCCTCGGGTCGCCACGCGTCCCGCGGGCGCGCCCCCGGAGGAGCTGGAGGCGGCCGATCCGCCCGGCGGTCCGGCGGGGCTCGCGACCGCGTCGACCAGTCCGGACGCCGCGGACGTGACCGAGGAGCCCGAGCCTCAGGCGGCCGTGGAGGCGGCGGAGGCGGCGGCCGAGTCCGCGGAGTCCGTTCCGGGCGCGCTGGCGTCGGAGGGCCCGGTGGACCCGCTGCTCAACGGCACCGAGCCGGCCGACGAGGCGGAGCCCGGCCCCGGGCTGGAGTTCAGCACCGAGCCCGAGACCGCGCCCGAACCAGAGACCGAGCCCGAGCAGGGGCCGGCGGCCGAGCCGGAGGACGACCAGTCGGCGCTGAGCAACGGCAGGCGGCGGCGTACCCGCCGCGTCCGGGCCAAGGCCGAGGCCGCGTCGGCGGAGCCGGGGGACTGACGGGTTGCCCGTGCCGGCGGCGTTCGCGTCCGGCACGGGCGTCCGGTATCCTGAGTCTTCGACGTGCGGGAGCGCGTCGTCTCGACGTGCACCATTTCGGTGCGTCGCCCGCCCCTCCGGCGGGTGAGGATTCAGCAGAGAGCGCCAGGCGATGGCGTCCTGGCGTGCCGCCCGCGGCTCCGGTCGCGGGTAGGCCCCCGCCCGGGGGCTGGTGAAGACCACGCGCGGGACCGGTTCGTTCCGGAAGCGCGCGCAGAGGAGAGGTTTCCGCGGTGTACGCGATTGTCCGCGCAGGCGGCAAGCAGGAGAAGGTGGCCGTCGACGACGTGCTCACCGTCGACCGGCTGCCCGGCGAGGTCGGCTCGACCGTCACGTTCCCTGCCGTGCTGGTGGTGGACGGCGAGAAGGTCGTCAGCTCCTCCGCCGAGCTCGCCAAGTACAAGGTGACCGCCGAGATCCTCGGCGCCGTCAAGGGCCCGAAGATCAACATCATGCACTACCGGAGCAAGACCGGGTACAAGCGGCGGATGGGCCACCGCCAGCCGTACACCGAGGTCAAGATCACCGGTATCGAGGCCGGGAAGTAGGAGGTCCGGGACATGGCACACAAGAAGGGCGCGTCGTCCAGCCGTAACGGTCGCGACTCCAACGCCAAGCGCCTGGGCGTCAAGCGCTTCGGCGGTCAGGTCGTGAACGCGGGCGAGATCATCGTGCGGCAGCGCGGCACCCACTTCCACCCCGGCCTGAACGTGGGGCGGGGCGGCGATGACACGCTGTTCGCGCTGGTCGCGGGCACGGTCGAGTTCGGGCGTTACCGCGGCCGCAACGCGGTGAGCATCGTCCCGGCGGAGTAGATCCGCCGTCAGCGACGTTAACGACAGGGGCGGACCGTTCCGGGTCCGCCCCTGTTCCTGTTCGGGACGAGAGAGCACGGGAGGGGATCGTGGCAGCGGGAGCCGGATCCGGTGCGCGGTTCGTGGACCGGGTGGTGCTGCATGTCGCCGCGGGCGACGGCGGTAACGGCTGCGCCTCGATCCACCGGGAGAAGTTCAAGCCGCTGGGCGGCCCGGACGGCGCCAACGGCGGCCGTGGCGGTGACGTGATCCTTGAGGTCGACACGGGCGCCGCGAGCCTTCTGGAGTACCACCGCCGCCCGTACCGCAAGGCGGCGAACGGCCGTCCGGGGCAGGGCGGGCACCGCACCGGGGCGGACGGCGACGACGTGGTGCTGCCCGTGCCGGACGGGACGGTCGTCAAGGACGCCGACGGGAACGTCCTCGCCGATCTCGTCGGTGAGGGCACCCGGTTCGTCGTGGCGCGCGGCGGCAAGGGCGGGCTGGGCAACGCCGCGCTGGCCACGGCCAAGCGCAAGGCGCCCGGGTTCGCGCTGCTCGGCGAGCCCGGCGAGGCCCGCGACGTCGTCCTGGAGCTGAAGAGCGTCGCGGACGTGGCGCTGGTGGGCTTCCCGAGCGCGGGCAAGTCCTCGCTGATCGCGGCGCTGTCGGCGGCCCGGCCCAAGATCGCCGACTATCCGTTCACGACGCTGATCCCCAACCTGGGGGTGGTGAGCGCGGGCGACACCACGTTCACGGTCGCGGACGTGCCCGGCCTGATCGAGGGCGCCAGCGAGGGCCGCGGCCTGGGCCTGGAGTTCCTGCGGCACATCGAGCGCTCGTCCACGCTGGCGCACGTGCTCGACTGCGCGACCCCGGAGCCGGGACGCGACCCGCTCAGCGACTTCGACGTGATCGAGAAGGAGCTGCGGGCCTACGACCGGGCGCTGGGCGACCGGCCGCTGTCGGACCGTCCCCGTATCGTCGTCCTGAACAAGGTGGACGTGCCGGACGGCCGTGACCTGGCCGAGCTGGTGCGCCCGGAGTTCGAGGCGCGCGGGCTGCGGGTGTTCGAGGTGTCCGCCGCCACCCGCGAGGGGCTGCGCGAGCTGTCGTTCGCCATGGCGGCGATGGTGGAGGAGTACCGCGCCTCGCTGCCGCCCGCCGAGCCGACGCGGCTGGTCATCAGGCCGGAGCCGGTCGACGGCGGCACCGACTTCGAGGTGCGGCCGATGGGCGACAACACCTATCTGGTCACGGGCGAGAAGCCCGTCCGGTGGCTGCGGCAGACCGACTTCTCCAACGAGGAGGCGGTGGGCTACCTCGCCGACCGGCTGGCCCGGCTGGGCGTGGAGGACGCGCTGGCCGAGGCCGGCGCCACCGCCGGCGCCACCGTCATGATCGGCACCCGGGACGACTCGATCGTGTTCGACTGGGAGCCGGAGGTGGTCGCGGGCGACGGCGCCCTGGGCCCGCGCGGCACCGACCGCCGCCTCGGCGGCTACCGCTAGCCGCCCGACCGACCCGAGATCACGACCACGCGTTCCCGAGGGAGAGCATGAGCCCCGACCAGGCACCCGCGACATCCCGCACCGCCGGTACCGTCCTGGACCGTGACGCGCCGGGACGCCCGGAGGTGGCGAGCGCGCGCCGGATCGTGGTGAAGGCGGGCTCGTCGTCGCTGACCACACCTCAGGGGACGATCGACGCGGACAGGATCGACGCGCTGGTGGACGTGCTGGCGTCCCGCCGCAGGGCCGGTACGGAGATCGTGTTCGTGTCGTCCGGCGCGATCGCCGCGGGGCTCGGCCCGCTGGGGCTGGTCAGCCGTCCCGGCGACCTGGCCACCCAGCAGGCGGCGGCGAGCGTCGGGCAGGGGCTGCTGATGGCCCGCTACACCTCCTCGTTCGCCCGGTACGGGCTGACCGTGGGGCAGGTGCTGCTCACCGCCGACGACATGATCCGCCGCGTCCACCATCGCAACGCCTCGCGGGCGCTGGGCAAGCTGCTCGACCTCGGCGTCGTCCCGGTCGTCAACGAGAACGACACCGTCGCGACCGACGAGATCAGGTTCGGCGACAACGACCGGCTGGCCGCGCTGGTGGCCCATCTGACCAGGGCCGACGCGCTGATCCTGCTGTCGGACGTGGACGCCCTCTACACCGGTGACCCGCGCCGCCCCGGCGTCCGGCGGATCACCGACGTGCACGGCCCGCGCGACCTGGACGAGGTCGAGCTGGGGGGCTCCGGCAGGGTCGGCACCGGCGGCATGGTCACCAAGGTGGAGGCCGCCAGGATCGCGGGGATCCCGGTCGTGCTGACCGACGCCGCGTCCGCGCACCGGGCCCTCGCCGGCGAACCGGTCGGCACCTGCTTCCATCCCGCCGGGGGACGCCGCCTGTCGACGCGGCATCTGTGGCTGGCGCACGCCACGACCGGGCAGGGCCGTGTCATGCTGGACCCGGGCGCGGTGGACGCGGTCGTCCGGCGCCGCAAGTCGCTCCTGCCCGCCGGGATCACCGGCGTCCAGGGCGACTTCGCGGCCGGTGACCCGGTCGACCTGTGCGGCGCCGACGGCAGGGTCGTGGCGCGCGGGCTGGTGAACTACGACGCGGCGGAGATCCCCGACCTGATGGGCCGGTCCACCCGCTGGCTGGCCCGCGAGCTGGGCCCGGAGTACGAGCGCGAGATCATTCATCGCGACGACCTGGTGATCCTGGACGGGGCCGGCGAGCCGGGCGGCCTGCCGGGCGGCACCGCGAACGGCGCGGAAGACGGCGAGCGAGCGACCGAAGAGACGACAAGGAGCCGGTAGATGAGCGGCGAGGTGCAGGAGCGGGAGCGCGAGGAGTTCCTGCGGGTTGCGGAGCGTGCCAGGGAGGCGGCGGCCGGGCTGGCGCCGCTGCCGCGGGCGGCCAAGGACGCCGCCCTGCACGCCGTGGCGGACGCGCTCGTGGCGTCCGCGCCGCAGATCGTCAAGGCCAACGAGGCGGACGTGGCGCGGGCCCGCGAGTCCGGCACCTCCGAGTACATGATCGACCGGCTGAGCCTGACCTCCGGGCGGATCGCCGCGATCGCCGAGGCCGTCCGCAAGGTGGCGGCGCTGCCCGACCCGGTCGGTGAGACCGTGCGCGGCAACGTCCTGCCCAACGGCCTCGACCTGCGGCAGGTGCGGGTTCCGCTGGGCGTGGTCGGCATCATCTACGAGGGCCGTCCCAACGTCACCGTCGACGCCGCCGCGCTGTGCCTGAAGAGCGGGAACGCGGCGCTGCTGCGCGGCTCGTCGTCCGCCTACGAGTCCAACACGGTGCTGGTGGACGTGATGCAGGGCGCGCTGGCGGGCACCGAGGTCCCGCGGGACGCCGTGCAGCTCGTCCCCGGCACCAGCCGCGAGTCGGTCAAGCACCTGATGCGCGCCCGCGGCCTGGTGGACGTGCTGATCCCGCGCGGTGGGGCGTCCTTGATCAACTCGGTGGTGGAGCAGTCCACGGTGCCGGTGATCGAGACAGGGGTGGGCAACTGCGCCGTCTACGTGGACGCCGCCGCCGACGTCGACCAGGCCGTCTCGATCCTCCTGAACGCCAAGACGCAGCGCCCGTCGGTGTGCAACGCGGCCGAGACCGTCCTGGTCCACCAGGACATCGCCGCCGAGTTCCTGCCCAAGGCGCTGGACGCGCTGCGGGAGGCGGGCGTCACGGTCCACGGGGACGAGGCCGTGCGCGCCTACTCCGCCGACGTGGTCCCGGCCACCGAGGACGACTACTACGCCGAGTACCTGTCCCTCGACATCGCCGCCCGCGTCGTGCCCAGCCTGGACGAGGCCGTGCGGCACATCCGCGTCTACGGCTCCGGGCACACCGAGGCCATCGTGACCACGTCGCAGACGGCGGCCCGCCGTTTCGTCGCGCTGGTCGATGCGGCCGCGGTCATGGTGAACGCCTCCACGCGGTTCACCGACGGCGAGGAGTTCGGGTTCGGCGCCGAGATCGGCATCTCCACCCAGAAGCTCCACGCCCGCGGCCCCATGGGCCTACCGGAGCTGACCTCCACCAAGTACGTCGTCACCGGCGAAGGCCACCTCCGGTAGTCCCAGCGCGGCGGCCTCAGTTGCTGTTGCTGGTCGGCCCGCCGTCGCGGCGTGAGATCCGGTCGAAGAGGCCGCCGGCGGCCGAGGCGGCGCCTTCGGCGGCGCTGCGCACCTTGCCGATGAACGGGTCGGCGCTGCGCTCCCACGACTCGCGGTAGGAGTTGGCGGCCTCGCGGACCTCGTCGGTGAACTTGGCGGACGCGTCGTCGGCGCGGCGCGGGTAGTCGCCGGCCAGGATCCGCTCGTACTCGGGGCCCTTCGCCCAGCGGTCGAGTTCGGCGAACCGGATCACCGCGTACGGGTGGGTCTGCGGCAGCAGGTTCAGGAACTTCAGCAGGCCGTCGCGGACGTCGCCGGCGGCGTCGTACTGGCGGGCCTGCTCAAGGAACGCCTCGCCGCTCATCTCGTGCAGCCGCGTGCCGCCGGCCAGCTTCATCATCGTGCGCTTGGCGGCGTCCACGTCCTGGCCGGTCAGCAGCCCGGCGCGGTCGGACGACAGCTCGGCCTTGCGGAACCACTCGTTCAGCCCGATGAGGATGGCGCCGATGGCGACGTTGCCCAGCGGCAGCCAGGACAGCCGGGCGCCGAGCTGGATGAGGATCTCCATCATCGTCCGGTACACCGCGTGCCCGGACAGGATGTGCCCGACCTCGTGGCCGACCACGAACCGGGTCTCCTCGTCGTCCAGCAGGTCCAGCAGACCGGTGTTGATCACGATGAAGGGCCGGTCGCTGCCGATCGCCATCGCGTTCGGGACGGGGAACTGCCGGACGTACACCTCGGGGACCTCGGGCATGTCGAGGATGTAGCAGGCGTCGCGGACCATGTCGTTCAGGTGGTGGAACTGGTTGTCGCCGACCCGTACCGCGCCGCCGAGGAACATCAGCCGCAGCGCCCGCTCGCTGATCAGCCCCGACAGGCGCCGCAGCACGGTGTCGAAGCCGGTCAGGCCACGCAGTGCGACCAGCGCGGAGCGGTCGGCCGGATGCTCGTAGGCGCGGGAGCTGATCCCGGGGAAGCGGGTGCGCGCCCGGTCCGGTGTGTTGGTCGTCATGGGGTACGCGGCACCGGCCCGGCTTCACCGCCGGCGGCGAGGGCCGCTCCCTCCCTTCGCTCGGTTCTGGCCGTGCACTGTCTCGGTCCACCCTGGGCATGCCACCGGGCCCAGTCCAGCATGGTAAGTCCGACGAACCGGTACGTTCGCAGGTTCCCGGGGCGGGACGATCGGGCCACCTCCGGCCCCGCGCGCCGCCGCGCCGTGATCCATCCGATGCGGGCACTTTGTGGAGATTGTCCGTGCGGAGGGCTTCGGGTGCGGCAGAGTAGTGGACGCCCGGCCGCGGGGGCGCACGGGTCCGGTGGCGGACGAGGACACAGGTCAGCGGGGCGCGAGGAGGCGCGATGTTCGATCCGAAGGCCGAGGCGATGTCCCGGGACGAGCGGGCGGCGCTGCAACGTCACCGGCTGTGGGGGCTGGTCGACCGGCTGATGCTGGCCGGCGGCGTGCAGGCGGACCGGCTGCGCGAGGCCGGCGTCAAGCGTGGCGCCGACGTCACCCTCGCCGAGCTGCACAAACTGCCGTTCACCACCAAGCAGGACCTGTGGGACTCCTACCCGCTGGGCATGCTGGCCGTCCCCCAGGACCAGGTCGTCGCGGTCCACGGATCCACCGGCACCAAGGGCAGGCCCACGCTCGTCGCCTACACCAAGGCCGACCTGGACCTGTGGGCGTCCATGTGCGCGCGGTCGCTGTCCTGCGCGGGCGCGTCCGCGGAAAGCGTCGTCCACAACGCCTACGGGTACGGGCTGTTCACCGGCGGGCTGGGCATCCACCAGGGCGCGGTCGCGCTGGGCGCCACCGTCGTCCCCATGTCGGGCGGGATGACCGAGCGGCAGGTGCGGATGCTCGCCGACCTGAAGCCCGACGTCCTGACCTGCACGCCCGCGTACGCGCTGCGGCTGGCCGAGGCCGCCGCCGAGGCGGGCGTCGACCTGTCCTCCCTCAAGACCGGCGTCTTCGGCGCCGAGCCGTGGTCGGAGGAACTGCGGGCCGCCATCCAGGACGCCCTGCCGATCAAGGCGCTGGACATCTACGGCCTGTCGGAGGTGATCGGCCCCGGCGTCGCCACCGAGTGCCTGGAGCAGAACGGCCTGCACGTCAACGAGGACCACTTCATCGTCGAGGCGATCGACCCGGAGACCGGCACCCCCGTCGCCGACGGCGAACCCGGCGAGCTGGTGTTCACCACGCCGACCAAGCAGGCGCTCCCGCTGCTGCGCTACCGCACCGGGGATGTGGCGTCCCTCACCCACGGCGACTGCAACTGCGGGCGCACCCTGGTCCGGATGAGCAAGGTCCGCGGCCGGGTGGACGACATGCTGGTGATCCGCGGCGTCAACGTCTACCCCAGCGAGGTCGAACGGGTCCTGCTGGGCACCGGTCAGGTCGTCCCCCACTACCAGCTGATCGTGGACCGGCGGAAGCCGGACGTGCGGCTCGTGGTGGCCTGTGAAGCGGCCACAGAGGCGGCCACAGAGGCGGCCACAGAGGCGGCCACAGAGGCGGCAGAGGCGGCCTCAGGCGCCTCCCCGGAGGCGGCGGAAGGGACCCTGGCGGAGGAGCTGACGCGGGCGCTGCGCGCCGACCTCGGCCTCACCGCCGACGTACGGGTGCTGCCGTCCGGCACGGTGCCCCGGGTGGAGGTCGGCAAGGCCGTACGGGTCGTGACCTGGGAATCCGGCGAACCTCCCCTGCCCGGCATCGGCTGACCCGCCGCCGCGGGCGCGCTCGGCGGGCGGCGCGCGGCCCGAGGGGGCGGTGCGCGGAGCCGCCCCCCGCGCTGGCTATTCTCGTCAGCATGACCCAAAAGCGACGGTTGGGGATCATGGGTGGCACGTTCAACCCGATCCACCACGGCCACCTGGTGGCCGCCAGCGAGGTCGCGCACGTGTTCTCCCTGGACGAGGTGGTGTTCGTCCCCACCGGCCGGTCCGCGCACAAGGACGAGCAGGGCGTCGCCCCCGCCGAGGACCGCTACCTCATGGCCGTGATCGCCACGGCGTCCAACCCCCGGTTCTCCGTCAGCCGCGTCGACATCGACCGCCCCGGCCCCACGTACACCGTGGACACCCTCCGCGACATGCGCCGCGCCCACGGCCCCGACACCGAACTGTTCTTCATCACCGGCGCCGACGCCCTCGCCAAGATGCTGACCTGGCACGACACCGACGAGCTGTTCGAACTGGCGCACTTCGTCGGCTGCACCAGGCCCGGCCACCGGCTCGCCGACCCCGGCCTGCCCAACGGGCGCGTCAGCCTCATGGAGGTCCCCGCCCTGGCGATCTCCTCGACCGAATGCCGCGACCGGGTCCGCGCGGGCGAGCCGATCTGGTACCTCGTCCCCGACGGGATCGTCCAGTACATCAACAAACGCGGTCTTTACCGCGAGCACGGCGAGTGACGCGCTCACCTTTGCGTGACCTTCGTCCGTGCGTTACCGCAGGTACCAGACGGGTCATACTCTGAAGGAGACGGCACGCCGCCGCTTCGTGAAGGGGGCATGACGGGCCGTAGGGCAATAAATCAGGGCCCGTTTCCGGCGCCCATGAGAAGCTGGAACCGGGAAAAGACCCCTACAGGGAGGATCGCGAGCGCATCGTGACCGCATCCGACAGGGCCGTGCAGCTCGTCCGGATCGCCGCCGAGGCGGCAGGCGACAAGCTGGCCGACGACATCCTTGCCTATGACGTGAGCGAGCAGCTCGTCATCACCGACGCCTTCCTGCTCTGCTCGGCGCCCAACGACCGGCAGGTCCGCGCCATCGTGGACGAGATCGAGAAGCGGCTGCGCGAAGAGGCCGGCGCCAAGCCCGTACGCCGCGAAGGCGAACGCGCCGGACGCTGGGTGCTGCTGGACTACTCCGACATCATCGTGCACATCCAGCACGAAGAGGAGCGCACCTACTACGCGCTCGAACGTCTCTGGAAGGACTGCCCGCTCATCGACCTCCCCGAAGCCGTCAACGCCGGCTCGGCCCAGCGCGGACGCGCCGTCGGGAGCCCCAGTGAGTGACCCGGAACCCGGCAAGGACCGCGAACCCGGCCAGCGCCGCGTCGTCCTGTGGCGGCACGGCCAGACCCGCTGGAACGTCGAACGCCGCTTCCAAGGCAAGACGGACATCCCGCTGGACGAGACCGGGCTTCAGCAGGCCCAGCGGGCCGCCCGGCTCCTCGCCGCGCTCCGCCCCACCGCCCTGCTGACCTCCCCGCTCCAGCGGGCCTCCGACACCGCGCGGGCCCTCGCCGCGATCACCGGCCTGCCCGTCGCGCAGGACCGCGACCTCGTCGAACGGGACGGCGGCGCCTGGGAGGGCCTCACCAACCAGGAGATCCGCGAACGCTACCCCGCCGAGTACGCCGCCTGGCAGCCACCCGGCGGAGAGACCAGCGCCCAGGTCGCCAAGCGCGTCTCCGCCGCGATCGAACGCGCCCTCGACGACCTGCCGCCCACCGGGCTGCTCGTCGTCGCCTCCCACGGCGCCGCGCTCCGCCTCGGCATGTGCGGCCTCCTCCGCCTCCCCGAAGAGCACTGGGACAACCTCGGCGGTCTCGCCAACTGCTGCTGGTCCGTCCTCAGCGAACGGCGAAGCGGCAAAGGCTGGCGGCTCGTCGAGCACAACGCCGGAACCCTCCCCGAACCGGTCCTCAGCGACGACCGCGCCGTCAACGGCGCCTGACCCCAAACCGATTCGAGTACGGCCCTCAAGTCCTATACACTGGCCAAGCGCTGCGGGATGCGAGTCCACGCAGTCGCCCGGGGCTATGGCGCAGTTGGTAGCGCGCCTCCATGGCATGGAGGAGGTCTGGGGTTCGAATCCCCATAGCTCCACTCGGGAGTGGGAGGAGTGTGGTCGCGCCCGTTCGGGCGCTTCCCCGGTCCTCCCTCGTCATGTTCATCTGGGGGGCGACCCCCAGACCCCCGATGTGGGGGCTCCGCCCCCACGCCCCCGTGCGGGCGCTGCGCGCCCTTTGTTTGGGGCTTCGCCCCTTGCCCCCTTTTGGGGGCTTCGCCCCCTTGCCCCCCGTTGGGGCTTTGCCCCTTAGGGGTTTTTTTTTATAGGTCGTACCAGAAGATGCAGGTGAGGTCGTAGAAGCCGTTGGATTTCAGGGTGGCTTCTACGATCTCGTGCCAGTTGCCGCCGTGGCGTGCGTACATCCACTCGATGGTGGGGCCGTAGGGGTTGCCGTAGCGGGCCTGGTTGCGCTGGTCGAGGCGGCGGACGTCCTTCATCTTCATCTTGGTGCGAACCAGGGCGGTGGCCTGGTTGCGCTTGGGCACCATGACCCGGGCGATCTCCTGCTCGGTGCGGCCCTGGATGCGGAGGCGGTTGACCTCGACCTCCATCGCCTCCAGACGGTCCAGGTAGGCCTGGCGTACCTGGCACGTGTGGACCCAGTCGTCGGCCGGGCCCACGCCGGTCCACATGGAGAGGCCGAAAGAGCCGGGGAGCAGGATCAACGTGACCGCCAGGCGGCGCATGAGCGGAACCTTTCATGATCGGGGGGTCAAGGTTCGATCGGAGTAACTTTGCCATGGTCGCGCTGCCGAACCCTGGTGAGAAACGCTGTAGCTTGCGGTTGTGACTCAAGAACGTGGTTCGGTGGGGATTGTCGCGGGCATCGGGGCGTTGGCCGGGGCCGCCCTGGCGGGGCACCGGGGGAGGCGGGCGGCGGTCGTGGGGGCCGTCGTGGGGGCCGTTGGGCTGGGCCTGGGCGAGGCGGTGGCGCGGGCCAGGCAGAAGCCGGGGGAGATCCCCGCGCTCTGGCAGCGCATCGCGGTGAGCGGGGCCTTGGTCGCTCCTCTTGGGTGGGTCGCCGGACGGTTCGCCGGCCCGGTCGTCGTGGGTACGGGGGCCGGGGCTCTGGCTGGTGCTCTGGGGTTGCGGCCGCAGAAGGTCGCCCTTGGTCCTGTGGTGGGGTTGGCGGTGGGTTCCTCGGGCGCTCCGCCCGCCATCGCGGCGGCGGGGGCCGTCGTGGCGTTCAGGTGCCTGTCGGCGGTGGTGTTCCGGGACGCGCAGATCAGTCTGCTGGCGCACAAGGTGCCCGAGGAGGAGCTGCCCTTCGTGGTGCCGTTGGAGGCCCGGTCCCGGTATGTCGGGACGGGGTACGTGAGGGAGCTGGCCAAGGTCCTGGGAGGGACCTACGCGGCGGACGTCGCGGACGTGGGGATCGTGAGCTCACTGGACGAGCTGCGCGGCCCTGACTTCGACCCTGCGGACGTGCATCCCCTCGTGCGCGAGTTCTATGAGCACACGGCGCGGTTCACGCTGGACATCGTGCCCGAGTGGCGGATGTGGGTGCGGCCCGGTTACCTGCTGTACCGGACGCTGCTGGCCAGGCCGCTGGGGCAGGCCAGCGTTCCCATGAACCAGCGGGAGGCGCAGCGGGGGGTGCGCGGCCGTATCGACACGATCGGGTTGGAGGGCGTCGTCTCCCTCCGGGGGTGGATCCGGTCTTTCGCGGACACCGACGAGCCCATTTATGTCGGGATTTACACCACGTACCGGCATGATGACCGCGGATATGTGAGTGTCGGATTTCCGCTGCCGCAGGCGAGTTTCACCGCGACGCTCGCGCCGTACGCGCGGGAGGGCGGTGGGCTGGTGCTCACCAGCGTGACGGATCTGGACCATCCGGGGCATTATCTGACGGTCATCGATCCGGAGACCAGGGATCTGACCGCGCTGGCCGTGCACGGGTTCGCGGAGAAACTGGATGTTTTCGTCGAGGGCGGAGAATTGCGGGCGACACACGCGTTCTCCATTTTCGGCTTGCCGTTCCTCGTTTTGCGTTACAAGATGAGTCGTAAAGCTTCAGATGGGTAACCCTGAGGGTGTGTGGCTCGGTGGGCAGCGAGACGAGAAAAGGGAACGGTCGCCGCTTGATGGTTGCATTCAAAGGTATGGGACGGCATCGCAGGGGAGTCAGGCGCGAGTTCACCGTCGCGGATCTCATCGAGGAGCTGCGGCGGTTCGATCCGCGGCTTGAGGTCCGGCTCGTCACCCAGCCCCGCATGCCCTACGAGCACACCGTGGGCGCCGTCGCCGAGGCGGACGGCATGGTGTGGATCGGCGAGGCCCAGCAGCAGGGCTACGCCCCCGACGAGGTGGCCGACCGCCTCGGCTGGCGCTGATCACTTCGCCGATGCACTAAGCTCGTCGCCGCGGGGCTATGGCGCAGTTGGTAGCGCGCCTCCATGGCATGGAGGAGGTCTGGGGTTCGAATCCCCATAGCTCCACGGGCCCTATTCGTGGACGGTCGTCGGGTCGCTGTAGCGGAGCACGGCGCCCACGCCGACCCGGTTGTCGGACGGCAGGACGACCAGATCGCCCTCGGTGGCGGCGATGGCGCGGACCAGGGCGGCGTCGGCGCGTTCCTCCTGGATGTCCTCGATGCCCAGCCAGCGCAGCTCGTCGGGTTTGGTCGCGACATCGATCGGGTCGGGGCCGATCCACAGGCTGGTGGGGGCGCCGGGGTCGTCGTCCAGAAGCAGGCTCTCGACCTGGCTGCGCCGGACCGCCGCGACCGTGGCGGGCATGCCCGAGACGGCGCGCTCGCCGTGGGCCAGTTCGCGTTCGAAGCGCTCGGCGACCGTGAGGACGCGTTCGGTGGACTTCAGGTCCAGGATGCGCGAGAGGTCGTCCTCCACGATCTCGCCGCGGTCGGACTCCACCGCCTTCTCCAGCGTGCCCTCGGAGATCTCCTCCAGCACGATGGTGCGGGCACGGGGGTCGCCGGCGATCACCACGGCCTCGGCCTGGTAGGCGGAGGCGACGCGGTCCACTTCCCGCGCGACCTTCTTGGCGTTGTGCTTCCAGACGTTCTCCGAGGCGCGCTGGTAGCGGGACTGGTTCCAGCCCCCGGCCTTGGTGCTGAAGATCGGGTAGTCCTCGTCCCCGGGGACGTCGATGTGGCGGTGCCGGCCGTCGGGTTCGAAGCAGTCGATCTCGCCGCCGCGCCGGTTCACCTGGGCGACCATGTACGCGAACCGCTCACCCCGGTAGGACAGGTACGGCAGGACGTGCGGAAGCGGGGACACCCTGGCCAGCTCGGCGCGGGGCGGGCGCCGGAGCCGCGCCGAGTGGACGACCTCGCCGCCCGCCGCGAAGACCACCAGTCCCTCGGACTGGCGGCGCTCCATCTCCCGGGTGACGGTCTCCTCGATCGCGCGCAGCGTCGCGGGCGGGCAGCCCTGTGCCTCCAGTTCCTCGCGCAGCGCCCGCCAGCGCAGCTCGATGACCTTTGCGGCGTCCTC
Source organism: Actinomadura sp. SCN-SB (assembly GCF_043906805.1). Lineage (NCBI taxonomy): Bacteria > Bacillati > Actinomycetota > Actinomycetes > Streptosporangiales > Thermomonosporaceae > Actinomadura > Actinomadura sp. SCN-SB. The sequence continues at coordinate 16,789 of NZ_JBIMPP010000096.1, forward strand.
GGTGCTGCGGGTCATGTCCATGTACACCGAGGCGTACGGACCGGGCCTCGCGTACAGCGGCTTGAGGAAAGACACATCCATATGCGTGCCCTACCCGTCGCAGCCGTCCCAAACGCCCCTGTTCGCGGTGCATGATCCCTGTCTGTCGGGTATTGGCTGGGGCGAAAGGGGGAACGCGATGACCGAGCGTCACGGCACGCCCGAGGACGAGGGGATCCCCGATCTCCAGGACGGATCCCCCGAGCAGTACTGGGCCGAGGACCCGCAGGAACAGGCGGTCCCCGGGGACGACCCCGCCGCCCTGGACGACTACGGGATGACCGGCACGGAGATGCACACCGGCGAGCCCCTGGACGGACGCCTGCGGCGGGAGCAGCCGGACGGCCCGCGCATGGAGCCGGGTCCCGCCGCGCCCGCCGGGAGGCTGGTCGCGCCGGACGAGGGCGCCCACGCCGACACCGAGGAGTACATGGTGGGAAACGACGTGGGGGACGACGGAGGCGGCTACACGGCCGAGGAGGCCGCGATGCGCCTCGACGAGGAGTGATCGGCGGGCGAGGAGCGTCCCCCTCGCCCGCCGCCGCTCAGCTCGGCTCGGTGAACGGATCGGGCATGTGGGGGGTCGCGAGCGTGCCGCGGGCCTGGCGGACGCGCGCCAGGAGGGCGGTGCGGGTCGCCGCCGCCTGCGCGGAGTCCTCGTCGTACAGGTACGTCACGGACGGGTCGGCGAGCTGGAGCGGGTGATGGATGACGTCGCCCGTCACGACCAGCTCGTCCTCGCCGAGCACCACCGACTGGTGTCCCGGCGTGTGCCCGGGTGTGGGGATGATCCGCAGCCCGTCGGACAGCCGCTCCTCGCCTTGAAGGGCCTCCAGACGGTCCGCTTCGCGCAGGGGGTTCACCACTTGGGTCAACACGTCCCCGCCCTCGGCCTCCAGCCATGCCAGTTCGTCCTCTTGGACGAGGTGGCGCGCGTTGGCGAACAGGGGCTCGCCGTCGGTGACGGCCCCGCTGGCGTGGTCGCTGTGCAGATGGGTCAGAACGACCGTGTCGATGTCGTCCGGTTCGATGCCGCTCTGTCGCAGGGCGCCGGGGAGCCCCCCGGGAACGGGCGCCCAGGAGGAGGCGGGGGAGCCGTCCGCGCCCACCCCGGTGTCCACCAGAACGGTGGGCCCCAGCGGGTCGCGCAGCAGGAAGCAATGGAAGTGCAACACCCACTCGCCGTCCGGCCCGAACGCCGCGGGCGCGTCGGCCCGCGTCCTCTCCCACAGCGCGGGGCGCGCACCGGGAAAGGTCTCGTCCAGCGGACGGCGCAATGCCTCACCCATCGGACCAACCGCGTCGCAGAGCGGGATGACCTCGACGCCGGAAACGATCCTCGGTTTCTCGTGCATAGGGCCCACCATGGCAGGCCGCCCCCACCCCGGCGCAACGCCGGGCCTCGGATCGTTCCGCCAGGGGGGACAATGGCAGGCGACGAAGGGGGCTGTCGTGCGCATCGGCATTCTGGGCCCGCTCGACGTGCGGGACCCGTCCGGGCGTCCCGTCGAGATCAGCGGTCCGCGGCTGCGCGCGCTGCTGGTCCGGCTGGCGCTGGAGCCGGGACGGTCGGTGCAGCCCGGCCGGCTGCTCGACGACCTGTGGGACGGGACTCCGCCGGCGGGCGGCGGCAACGCGCTCCAGGCGCTGGTGTCCCGGCTGCGCGCCGCGACCGGCCCCGGCCTGATCGAGCACGGCCCGGCCGGTTACCGGCTCGCGGTCGACCCGGCGGACGTGGACGCCGTCGCCTTCGAACGCGCCGTGGCCGCCGCGCGCACCCTGGAGTCCCCGTCCGCCCGCGCGGAGGAACTGCGGCGGGCGCTCGCGCTGTGGCGCGGCCCCGCCCTGGACGGCTTCGAGGACGCGCCGTTCGCCGCAGGCCACTCGGCGCGGCTGGAGGAGCTGCGCCTGACGGCCATCGAGGACCGCGTGGACGCGGAGCTCGCCGCGGGCGCCGACGTGACACCGCTCCTCCCCGAGCTGGAGGCGCTGGCCGACGCCCACCCGTTGCGCGAACGGCTGCGCGCCCAGCTGATGCGCGCCCTGTACGCGGCCGGGCGCCAGGCGGACGCCCTCAGCGTGTACGAGGAGACCAGGCAGGCCCTCGCCGACCGCCTCGGCGTCGATCCGTCACCCGAACTCGCGTCCGTGCACCTGTCGATCCTGCGGCAGGACGTCCCGGAACGGCCCGCGGAACCGGCGGCGGGCAGGGCGCGGCTGACCAACCTGCCCGCGCAGTTCACCAGCTTCGTCGGACGCGAGGAGGAGTCGGCGCGCCTGGACAAGCTGCTCCGCGAGTCCCGCCTGGTCACCCTGACCGGCCCGGGAGGCGCGGGCAAGACCCGGCTGGCGGCCGAGGCCGCGGGCCGCGCCGTCCAGGACATGCCCGACGGCGTGTGGTTCGTCGCGCTCGCCCCGGTCGCCGACGAGGGCGACGGGGAACGGGTCGCGCAGGCGGCGCTGACCGCCCTCGGCATCAAGGAGACCGTCCGCCCCGGCGAGACCCGCGTCCTGACCCGGCCGCTGGACCGGCTCGCCGACGTGCTGGCACCGCGGCGGATGATCCTCGTCCTGGACAACTGCGAACACCTGATCGAGGGCGCCGCCGCCGTGGTCGGCCGGGTCCTGGCGGACGCCCCGGGGGTACGGATCCTCGCCACCAGCCGCGAGCCGCTGGGGATCACCGGCGAGTCGCTGTGCCCGGTGCCGTCGCTGGCGCTGCCGCCGCCGGACGCGGGCGCGGCCGAGGCGCTGCACCACGACTCCGTGCGGCTGTTCGCCGACCGGGCCGCCGCCGTCCGCCCCGGGTTCGCGGTGGACGAGGAGACGGTCCCGCACGTGGTGGAGATCTGCCGGGCGCTGGACGGCATCCCGCTGGCCATCGAGCTGGCCGCCGCGCGGCTGCGCTCCCTCACCCCCGCGCAGGTCGCCGACCGGCTCGGAGACCGGTTCCGGCTGCTCACCGGCGGCAGCCGGACCGCGCTGCCCCGGCACCGCACGCTGCGCGCCGTCGTCGACTGGAGCTGGGACCTGCTGGACGACCGCGAACGCGCCGTGCTGCGCCGGCTGTCGGTGTTCGCCGGCGGCGCCTCACCCGACGCGGCCACCGCCGTCTGCGGGGAGGGGCTGCCGGAGGACCCGCCGATCATCGATGTGATCGCCGCGCTGGTGGACAAGTCGCTGGTGATGGCCGAGGGCACCGCCGACGTCCGGTACCGGCTGCTGGAGACCGTCCGGGTGTACGCGGCCGAACGGCTGGCCGAGGCCGGCGAGACCCGGCGGATCGGCGCCGCGCACGCCGCGTACTTCCTCGACCTGGCCGAGCGCGCCGAGCCCGAGCTGCGGCGCGCCGACCAGATCCGCTGGACCGAACGGCTGGACACCGAACGCGGCAACTGGCAGGCCGCGCTGCGCTTCGCGGTCGACACCGGCGACGCCGCCACCGGCCTGCGCTTCATCTCGGCGTTGTTCTGGTACTGGCTGGTGCGCGACCAGGAGGTCGAGTCCGCCGGCTGGGCGCGCGCCGTCCTGGACATCGCCGACGGCACGGCCCCGCGCGGGCTTGAGGAGCCCTACGCCATCGCCGTCGTCGTCTCCCGGATGGTCAGCGAGATCACCCGCGAGCCGGGGCCGACGCGGGAGTCCTTCAAGGAGACGGTCCAGGACGTCCTCCGGCTGGTCTCCGATCGCCCCCGCCACCCGATGCTCGCCATGGTCAGGCCCACCGCGCTGCTCTTCCAGGGCGACCTTGCCGCCGCGCGGAAGGGCCTGCGTGACCTGCAGGAACATCCCGACCCGTGGCCGCGGGCCGTCGCGCAGTGCATCCTCGGCTACCTGGCGATGAACGAGGGCGACCTCAAGACCGCCGTCACCGAGGCCCGCAACTGCTACGAGGGTTTCCGCGCGCTCGGCGACCGGTTCGGCATGATGATCGGCCTCGGCCTGCGCATGGAGCTGGCGCTGGCGCACGGCGATCCCGCCGAGGCCGTCCGGTACGGCGAGGAGGCGCACGGCTACACCATCGAAAGCAGCATCAATCCCGACCATGGTGCGGCCCTGCTCATCCAGCTCGCCCGCGCACGCGCCCAGGCCGGGGACCTCACCCGCGCCCGCGCGGACCTCGAACGGGGCATCGTCGAGGCCGAGCGAGTCGGCCAGTACTCCGACGCCGCCTCCGGACGCCTGTACCTGGCCGAACTCGCCCGCCGCGAAGGCGACGCGGACGCCGCCCAAGCCCTCGTGAACGATGCGCTCTCGCTCATCGAGCCACGGCAGGAGCGGCCCGACTTCTACAAGGCCGCCGCCCTCGCCTACAGCACGATGGGCGGGCTCGCCGAACAGCGCGGTGACCTCGACGCCGCGGAGTCCTGGCATACCCGGGCCTTCCGCAGGCTCGGCTCGGGACTGATCAGCGACAACCAGGCCCTCGCCGCACTACTCGAAGGCCGCGCGACACTGGACGTGGCCCGTGGCGACCACGCCCGCGCCGCCGAACTGCTCGGCATGGCCCGTACGCTGCGCGGCTTCGCCAGGCCGCCCGCCTCCCCCGAACCGTCCTGCTTCGACGCCCACCGCGCCGAGGAAGCGGCCCGCGCCGCACTGGGCCCGGACGGGTTCGACTCCGCGTACGAACGCGGCCGCCGCGCCGACCGCGATGAAGCCTGGGCGCTCTGCAAGTGAGCGCCCGCCCTCAGGCACGACGCGCGTACATACGCATCGCCAGCGGGAACGCGACCGCCACGATTCCGGCGGCCCAGGCCAGCGTGTACCAGGCGTCGTTCCCGAGCGACCCGCCGACCGTCAGCGCCCGCACCGCGTCGGCCAGATGCGACACCGGGTTCCAGTTCGCCCACGTTTCCAGCCACCCCGGCATCGTCGAGGTGTCGGGCATCAGGATGCTGCTCCCGAACGTCAGCGGCATCACCCAGAGGATGGCCAGCCCCTGAACCGTCTGCGGCGAGGGCGCCACCAGGCCGACCAGGACCGACACCCACGACACCGACAGGTAGAACACGTACGCCAGCGCGAAGGCCGCCACCACCGACAGCGGATCGGTCTCGAAGCGGAAGCCCAGCGCCGACCCGAACCCGACCAAGACCACCATCACGATGCCGAACCGCACCGTGTCGCCCAGCACCGTCCCGATCAGCGGCGCGGAACGCGCGATCGGCAGGCTGCGGAAACGGTCGAACACGCCCTTGTGGATGTCCTCGCTCAGCGCGGCGCCCAGCCCCATCGTCCCGAACATCGCCATCTGCGCCACCAGTCCCGGCAGCAGCAACTGGAGGTACGACCGCGTGTCACCGGCCACCGCGCCGCCGAACACGTACAGGAACAGCACCAGGAACACGATCGGCATCAGCGTCACGTCCAGCAGCTTCTCCGGCGAGTGCCGGAGCTGCGCGACGTTCCGCCAGGCCAGCGTCAGGCCGTGGCGCAGCGTCCGGCGCGGGCTCACTCGGCGCGGCGGCGCCACCATGGTCATCGTCTCGGCGGTCATCACAGGCTCCCTTCATGGACGAGCTCCGCGCTCTTCTCGGTCTCCTCGGTGGTGTGGTGGCCGGTCAGGGTGAGGAACACCTCGTCCAGGCTCGGCACCCGCAACCCCAGCTCGGCGGGCACGATCGCCACCGCGTCCATCCGCCGCACCATCTCGGCCAGCACCGTCGCATCCGTGACCGGCGCCGTGACCAGCCCGGTCGGCCCGTGCACCGCGGGTCGCTCACCGGTCACATCCGCGACGATCCCGGCGAGCTGATCCGTCCGGTACTCGTCGGCGGCGCGGACCGCCAGCGTCTGCCGCCCGATCCGCGACTTCAGCTCGCCCGCCGTCCCCTCCGCGATCACCCGGCCGTGGTCGAACACCGCGATCCGGTCGGCCAGGGCGTCGGCCTCCTCCAGGTACTGGGTGGTCAGCAGCACCGTCGCGCCGTCCGCGACCACCTCCCGCACCGTGTCCCAGACCTGGTTACGGGCATGAGGGTCCAGTCCCGTCGTGGGCTCGTCCAGATAGATCACCCGCGGTCGGCCCACCAGGCTCGCGGCCAGGTCGAGCCGCCGCCGCATCCCGCCCGAATAGGTCTTCACCGCGCGACCGGCCGCGTCCGCCAGCCCGAACCGGTCCAGCAGCTCCGCCGCCCGGGACCGCGCCTCCGCGCGCCCGAAGTCCAGCAGCCGACCGATCATGATCAGGTTCTCGGTGCCGGTCAGCTCCTCGTCCAGCGACGCGTACTGCCCGGTCAGCCCGATCATCGCCCGCACGCGAGCCGCGTCCTTCACCACGTCGTAGCCGCAGATCTCGGCCCGGCCCGCGTCCGGACGCATCAACGTGGCCAGCACCCGCACCGCCGTCGTCTTCCCCGCGCCGTTGGGCCCCAGCACCCCCAGGACCATCCCGGGCCCGGCCTCCAGATCGACCCCGTCCAGGGCCTGCGTCGTCCCGAACCGCTTGCGCAGTCCCTCGGCCCGTATCAGTTGCTCCATCGGCGTTCCTTCCAGGAGATCGTTCGTACGCCGACCAAGCTCGCCGACACCGCTGACACGGCACTCACACGGCACGGGCAACCGGTCACATCCCGCTGACACGCCCCTGACACAACCCCGCTCCGCGCTCCGCCGAGCGGATCCGCGTCCCCGTCGCGGTCGGCCGACCGAGACGGCCTGACCTGTGGGTTTAGCGAGGGGAGGGGAAGGGTACGGCACTCAAGTTGACGGTTGGTCCTTGATCACCTAATCTTCTTCCTGCCCGAGAGGATGCGGGACGCCGGAAGGCGGACGGCCTCCCGGGAAGCCACTGAAGGAAAATCGGTTCAAAGCTTGCCGCGAGCCGAGGTACCCTAAGGTGGTCAAGCCCAGACGGGATGCAGGACGCCGCAAGGTGGCCGGCCCGAGGGACTCCTCCGAACGACTCGACGCGAGCGGTTCGCCCCGCTCGCCGATGCCGCACGGGGGACTGGGCGCCGTCCTTGAAGATCGATCCAATCGGACCGGTTGACAGGTACGGAGAT